>JBKHFT010000043.1:0-22419 GCA_046540055.1 Alkalispirochaeta sp. | reverse complement strand
TAATGTGGTCGTCTCACAGGGTCCCGGTGCGACCCGTCGTGGCCTGTGTACACCGTATGAGAGTAGAGCTTCACGATCCGTGGGGCGCTACACGTATCGTGATCGGAAACGCTCCGGCGTCGACCGCGATCGGTCTACCGCCGGTGACCTATCTGTTGGTGGTGTCCTTTGTTTCGTCAGTCTCGTGGCGATCTGTCCGGGTATGTCCCGATCTCGGTGAGGCACGTATCGTCCCAGCGGGATCCGGGGTAGACGGCGGCGATCTCGAGGCGCAGGAACCGGCGAATCTCGTGGATATTCGGAGGCAGTCCCTCCGCCTCGGCGAATGCCTTATACCCCTCCGGCGGGGAGGGGCGTGCTTCCGGCGGGAGAGCGGGGAGGGTAACCTCCTGGAGCTCTCTCGTGTCGTCAAGGTGGACAACCTCGCTTCCGGTGACTGGAGCCATCACGTAGATCGCCGTCGTTTCGGATACCATTCCGTCCGGAAGAACCCCCTCCCACAGGGAGAGATGGAGCACCGCTACCCGGTTGTTCATCCTGAAGAGGCGTGGCGTTCGGGCAAAACCGTTTCGGATCTGGAGAGTATCGCTTCCCTCGGGCAGATCGATCCACAGGACTTCACCGATCCCCGGTCCGTCGACCCCTTCGGACCAGCCCGTCGAGATATCGTCGTCGAAGAGCGTCTGCATACCGTATGTACCGAGATCGTAGGGGGAGTCGGCTTCCAGGGTGGAGGAGGCACGGAACAGCCTGCCGTCGACGCTGTTCAGGGTGAGGAGACTGAAGGACGCCGCCGCTTCCCGCTGCGCCTCGCCTCCGTCGGACGAGGTGTTCCGGCCGAATACCGATGGTGATCTCCCGCCACAGACGGTGAGCATAACGAACAAGGCGATCGATGCGATACGAACGGTCCGACTGATTCCACTATTCATTCAGCGCCTCCAGAGTTTCTATCACGTCACCGACTCTCATCTCGTACAGGGTTCGCACCGGCTCGTCCAGGGAACGGAGTCGCTTTTCGATCCGGCGGAGTATCCTCTCCGGGTTGCCGCGGATCGATCCGTCGGCGATCCCTTCGACAACGGCGCGCCGGTAATGCGTGTCTACCCGGAGCTCCACCAGGGCGTTCCGGTGTCGCCGATCGGACCACCGCATGTAGTCCAACGGCGAAGGAAGGTCCAGATCCCGCAAGGTCGCCTGCTCCAGGAGCTCCGTCGTCTCATTGATGCCGATCCGTCTCTCGTGGTTGACGGTGAGCCGCCTGAGGAGCGTCTCCTTTTCGGCGTCGGTGAGGACGACGGAACTCTCTGTCCGGGTATTCCACCTCAGGGCGTGCCACTGTCCGGGATCCTCCCGTGCTCCGTATCCGGTTCTGAACATAACCAACAGTATCTCGTCGTGGAACTCGTAGTACGATGACTTCACATCCAGTCCGGGGTCGTCCCCGGGCATCACGGGTATCACGTTGTGCACCGAGCCGTCCGCACGGTCGGCGCGGCAGAGATACACGGTACGGGTGATGTACCGGGAGATGCCACCGTCGGGAAAGCGGGCGATCCCTTTCGGTCGACGGTACAGTCCGTAGTTGATCAGGAAGTAGATCGAATCACCGACCTCGTGCCCGTAGCCTACCTCGCGGAATGTGGAGACCTCGTCGGAGTAGAGCATGCCCATCCCGTAGAGGGGGAGAACCCCGAGGAACGCGAGGGAGAACGTGACGGATGCGACGGAGGGACGGGAGAAAAACGGCAGGACCGACCGGAAAGAATTCATAGACAGTGTACAATAATAGTATACCAGATTACCGGAAAACACGAATTCGTAGTACAATGGAAGAAACGAGACAGGGAGGTACAGGAATGGCGTTTTTTCTCGAAGACTCCGACGGAGGTATGCAGGACAACCCCTCGGAAGCGCAGATCGCGGCGATCCTCGAACGGATCGGAACGTCCCTCGACCACTGTGTTCTCCACCTTGAGGGGGACTATTTCGTGCAGACCGCCGGCGATACGTCGGGACTTCTGTTGCAGTACAGCGATTCTTCCGGATTCTATGAAAGCCCGGCGACCGATTTCGACGTTGCTACGGTGGCACGTATCTTTGCGGATTCCGCCGCCGGCCGTGACGGGTGGAAGCAGAAGTATGTGTTTCACCGGACCGACGGACCCGGCGGGGCGGAGGAATCGGTGTCGCCCGAGACGAGCCGCGGCAGTTCCTTCCGGATGCCCGGCACGGGAACGGGCAGTGCCAACGAAGCAGGCGCAGGTACGCTGGCCGGGGCCGGGGGCGGTTCCTTCAAGGATCAGCTGCTGAATCAGGTGAAACGCGAGATCGGTCGCGAGGCGTCACGGGGGGTGGGAAACCTGATCAGAAAGGGTATCCGCGGGTTCACCCGGCGGTAACGTACCCGGCCGGGGAAGGCCCTCGCCGAGGCGGGTGGTGCCGACCCCGAAACGGGAGGGCGCATCCCTTACCGCCAGTTCCCGGTGGCCGCGCCCGGAGGGCCGGACCACCGGAAATGACCGGTCAGATTCCGTAGACTTTGCGAATCTTCTTGTCTTCCTCGTCGGTCATCGTGAGGCGCAGGCCGAGGTTGTCCCGCATATCCTTGAAGACCCGGAGCGTTTCGACGACGTCCTCTTTTTCGTGCATCGCTGTGGGGATCATGCGGAACATCAGAAGTCCCAGGGGGATGACGGGGTAGGCGATGGCGGTGACGAATACACCGTTCTTCCGCAGGAAGCCGGAGGTGGCGGCGCCCATCGCCTCGATCGACTCCTCTCCGAGGGGTACGAAGACGGAGCAGATCATCGATTCACCGGGACCGACGTAGAACCCGAGCTCCCGGAGGCCGTCCTTGAGCTCGTTGCTGCGAGCCCACATCTTTGCACGGCGATCCTCTCCCGCTTTCACCAGTTCGAACGTTTTCCGGAGGGTCTGGACGTAGACCATAGGGAGGCTCTTGGCGAACACCTGGGTCCGGGCGTTGTAGGCGATCCAGTCGGTCACCGCTTTCTCCGAGGCCGAGAATCCACCGATGGAGGCGAAGCTCTTGGCGAAGGTACCGAAATAGATGTCGATTTCGTCCTGGACGCCGAAGTGTGCCGCGGTACCCTTTCCTTCGGGTCCCATCGTGCCCCATCCGTGGGCGTCGTCGATGAAAATCCGGGCGTCGTACTTCCGCGCCAGAACCGCGATATCCTTGAGAGGGGCCAGGTCACCGGTCATGCCGTAGACGCCCTCGGTGACGATCATGACACCCCCTGTGCGGTCCCGGTTTACCCGTTTGAGGACCTGCTCGAGGTTGTCCATGTTGTTGTGCTTGAACACCCGCAACTGGGCGCCGTTCATCGCCTGCGCCTGGAATGCGCCGTCGACGATGCACGCGTGATCAAGCTTGTCCATCACGATCACGTCTTCCTTGCCCACCAGGGACTGGATCGTTCCGATGACCCCCATGTACCCGTAGTTGAACAGGAAGGAGCTCTCCTTTTCGGCGTGCTCCGCGAGCTCCGCCTCGAAGGCGAGGTGATACTCGGTGTTCCCGCTCATCATGCGGCTGCCCATCGGGGAACTGACGCCGAACTGGTCGATCGTCTCCCGGGCGACGGTGAGGACGTCGGGGTGGTTGGCGAGGCCGAGGTAGTTGTTCACCGACCACATGATGTGCTCTTTGCCTTTGAACTCCATGTGCCGGTTGGGGTTCGGTGGAAGGAGAGGGCGGGTATACTCGTCGTCACCCATCGCCCGCATCTTGCCGAAATAGCCGCCGTCGGTGTGGCATTTCGCAAAAAGGTCGGTATTGCCGGCGCTCTTCTCGGCGCTTTCCTGTTCGGTCTGCTCGTCCAGTAACATCTCGTGTTCTCCTTGTTCTACTGTTCCGCGTGGAATGCGCGGGGCGGTACGATTATCGTCTGGTCTCTGTGTGCGGCGCGGGAGCGCTGGATCCGCCGAACCCTGTCGGCGATCGTTTCCGCCGTTTCTGTCGCCGGATTTACCACGATATCCGGTGTGAGGGGGTGTGTGTCCAGATCGGCCCGCGCCCGGCGGTATCCGCCGCCGGTTATGTTGAGGCTGATCCGCCGGCGGCGACGATTCCCGGTGGATCGGCCGGGGTTGCCGCCGGTGCGACGGTGGCGGTCGTAACGGATCCGGTGGACGCGTTCATAGGTGCTCCTCCCATCGTGAGTGGTCCCTTCGTCGGTAGTACCCGGTCAGAGACCGACAGGTCAACGGATCGTCCCTGACGGTTGTGACGGGATGTGTGATTACACGGTGGCGGTCGGTCGCATGGGGATGCTGTGGAAGATTGAGAGCGTCGAAACGATCTCGACACCCATAAGAATGCACAAATATACCATAGTGGAACTATGAATATACGAGGGAAATATTCATTTTTTTAGTGTGGTCGGAGGCGCCGGGAGGACTGCGCTTTCGGTCGATCGGGTTTCCGTGTATACTGGGGCGGTATGAAAACGAACCGGCGGACGCTGATCATTCGATCCGGGATGGAGCTATTCTCGCGGTACGGGTATCGCGATGTCTCCGTTGAGGACATCGTGAAGGGTGCCGGGCTGAGCGTCGGGACGTTCTATACCCATTTCCCGAGCAAAGAGACGTTCTACGATGAGATCCTTCGTCTGATCCAGCGCGAGGGAGTCCGGAAAGTGGAGCAGATGATCGAACGCCTCCACTCACCGATCAACAAACTGAAAGCAGTGTACCAGTTCATTCTTCTTGGCTTGCGCCGGTACCCGATCCTCCGCGGGGTTCTTCGGGGTGACGAGCGCTTTCTCTACCCGGGGATCGATGTTGGATCCGGAGGGGTGGGGGTGCTCCGGAAACGGATCGAAGATCTCGTGGGTGAGATCATTCGCGACGGCTCCCGGCGAAACATCTTTCGTCCCGGTTTGTACGACGACGCTCACCGGATGGTTCTCGTCCTCCTGGATACGTTGATCGTTCACCTTGACGATCCGCGGATCGACACGATCGCTCGGGATATCCTTACTCTTCTGCAACGAGGACTGAAGCGGGCGATCCGACTTCGACGACGGGAAGAGCGTATCGACCGCCGTACGATCCAGGAAGACGAAGAGCTCGACTGGCTTGAAACTTGACACCGGTCTGTAAAGCACTATAGGCTAAACTATTAAAACGATTAGTGGAGGAAGGACTATGCAACTGATTTTGCTGATAACCCTTCCTCTTGCTGGTGCGATTCTAGGTTGGACAATTCGCTGGCTATACGCCAGGTTTCAGCTGTCTTCGACGGAACAACGCGCAGAGCGTCTGAAAAAGGATGCTGCGAAGGACGCGGAAGCGCGAAAGAAAGAGCTGATACTAGAGACGAGAGATGCGCTACAGCGCGAACGGAACGAACAGGAACGGGAGCTTCGGGAGCGGCAAAAAGAATTGCAGCGACTGGAGCAACGTCTGTTACAGAAGGAAGAGAACCTAGAAGTCAAGTCTTCCGCTCTTGAGAAGGAGCAACAGGACCTGACGGCCCGTGAGAGGAAGCTGGACGAGCGCGATTCGTTCCTTGAAGAACAGGAGATCCACTGGCGCAACGAGATGGAACGGATTTCCGGGCTTACCCAGGAGGAAGCGCGAAAACTGATCATCTCGTCCCTCGAGGACGAGGCACGCCATGAAGCGCAGGGGTTGATCAACAAGATCGAGCAGGAAGCGGTCGCAACCGCGGAGAAGACTGCACGGGAAATCCTTGTCTCCACGGTTCAACGCGTCGCCAGTGAGGTCAACACGGAGGTAACCGTATCGTCCGTGAGTCTCCCGAACGACGAGATGAAGGGACGGATCATCGGTCGGGAAGGACGGAACATCCGGACTCTCGAGACGCTGACGGGGGTGGACATCATTATCGACGACACGCCGGAGGCGGTGGTTGTCTCGTGTTTCGAGCCGGTGCGGAAGGAGATCGCGAAACGATCGCTGGAGCGTCTCGTTACCGACGGCAGGATTCATCCTACCCGGATCGAAGAGGTGGTGCAGAAAATAACCGCCGACATGACGCAGACGATCTACGAGGAAGGGGAAAAGGTCCTTTACGATCTCAGTATCCACCATATCCGCCCCGAAGGGGTTCGTGGCCTTGGCCGTCTTGCATTCCGAACGAGTTACGGACAGAACGTTCTCGCCCACAGTAAAGAGGTCGCCGTCCTCGCCGGGACGATCGCCGCTGAGATCGGTGCCGACGTCGAGATAGCGAAGCGCGGCGGTATCCTTCACGATATCGGGAAGGGTATCGAGACCGACGGGGACAGTAACCACGTCGAGCTCGGTGTAGAGCTTGCAAAGCGTCTTGGTGAAGACGACCGGGTGATAAACTGCATCGCTGCTCACCACGGAGATGTCCCCCATAACTGTATCGAATCGGTGATCGTGCAGGTCGCTGATGCGATATCGGCGTCGCGCCCCGGGGCTCGCCGGGAGACCCTCGACAACTACATCAAGCGTCTCGAGAATCTCGAGGCGATCGCCGAGGGCTACGACGGTGTGGAGAAGGCATATGCGATTCAGGCGGGACGGGAACTGCGGATCATGGTAAACCACGAGAAGGTGAGCGACCAGGAGGCGCGGGAGATCGCCAAGAAGATCGCCCGAAACATCGAGGAACAGCTTCGATATCCCGGTCGGATCAAAGTAACGATGATCCGGGAGACCCGCGTCGTCGAGTACGCCCGGTAGTACGATGCGTATTCTGATCCTTGGCGATGTGATCGGCGCGTCCGGTATGCGCGCCGTCGTCAGCGCCCTCCGGGGCCTGATCCGGCAGTACCGTGCCGATTTCGTCGTTGTGAACGGAGAGAACGCCGACGACGGATTCGGCATCAATCACGCCCTCGCGGAACAGCTGTTCAAAGCGGGGGCGGATGTGATCACCACCGGAAACCATGTGTGGCACCACGAGGATGTGGGAACCCTCCTTGACAACAACCCCGCCGTCTTGCGCCCCGACAATTACCCGGGAGGGGCGCCGGGGAGCGGCGTCTCCCTTACCGAAGGCAAAGCGGGACGGGTCGCGGTGGTCAATCTTCAGGGACGTGATCGGATGCCCACGATCGAGTGCCCCTTCCGGCGGGCGCGGGAGATCCTGAAACGACTTCGGGGAAAGACCGATGCGATCATCGTCGATTTTCACGCCGAATCCACCCACGAGAAAGAGGCTCTCGCGTTCTATCTCGACGGTGAGGTTTCAGTGGTCTACGGAACGCACACCCACGTACAGACCGCCGATCACCGCATCCTCCCGAAAGGGACCGCCTATATCACCGATATCGGAGCATCCGGGCCGGACGATAGTGTGATCGGCTTCGATCCTCAGATCAGTATCCGTCGCGTCTTGACGCAATTACCCCTCAAGAATGAGGTTGCTCCCGGGGCGGCGACGCTTCACGGTCTTGTCGTTCAGACCGGCGATGCGGGCACGGCGAACGCCGTCGATTCGATCGCGTTCCGGTCGCTGATCTGACCCGCCGAAGGGACCCGATGGCGAGCAAGCGCTCCCGCCCAGCCCCGACGACACGCCTTCTGGATCTTCTGGTTCTTCGATTTCCCGGATACGACAGGGATACTCTGTACCGTTCGGTGATGTGTTCGGAGGTGCTGGTAGACGGAACGGTGGTCCACGACCCCGGCGCGGCGGTACACAGGGATGCGCGGCTGGAGATCATCCGGGATCGATTCGTGTCCCGGGGGGGCGAAAAACTTGCAGCCGCGCTGACGGCGTGGAATCTTCCGGTAGCGGGCAGGGTGTGGCTCGATGCCGGCGCGAGTACCGGAGGGTTCACCGACGCGCTCCTTCAGCACGGAGCGGCACAGGTTCACGCTGTTGACGTGGGATACAACCAGCTCGACTATCGTCTCAGGAATGACCCCCGGGTCATCGTCCGGGAGCGTACGAAGATCCAGGACATCACCTCCCTCGAACCCGTTCCCGCGGCGGCGGTGTGCGATCTCTCATTTCGCAGCCTCAGGGGGGTTCTCGCCCACATTCTCTCCCTTACCGTCGAGGGGTGGGGAATCGCCCTGTTGAAACCGCAGTTCGAAGCCGCTGCGGAGATGCGATGGGGCAGAAGAGCTGCGGTCGGTCTCGACGACGGTGTCCTCGATCGGAGATTCCGGGAGGAGGTGATCGAAGGGACGGTCCGGGACCTTCGGGAGGAGGGAATCGTGGTTGAGCGGCGGATTGACAGCCCCGTACCCGGGCGCCGGGGTAACCTGGAGGTACTCGTCTTTGTCCGTCTGGCGCCCGGAGCTCTAGTCCCTACCGGAGATCCGCCGGGGTGATCGGTTCGGCGACGTACACGCCGTCGCCGCCGAGATAGTCCACCTGCTCACCTTCGATCAGGATCTGCACCGCGTCCACCGTCGAAAAGACCGTCGCGGTGTGAACGATCTGCTGCATCTGTGCGAGGTATCCCTCGAGACCCATCGTGTTGAACCGAAAGGCTTCGTTGAAATTAAGGTAGGCAACACCGTCTGAAACGCGCGCCGAGATCAGCTCGGTGCCCTGGGGGATGAGACTCAGCAATCCCTTGTTGAGGTCCTCCGCATTGGGGCCGGAGATCAACGCCTGTATCGCGTGGGTCAGAGGGCCTCCGGAAAAGCGAATCGTTCGCTGGACCGGCTCGGCGACGATCCGTCCATCGTCGGTGACGCGAATAAAAAAGAGGGTTACCGAACGGGTCCGTTCGGTGCTCTCCGTCTCCGGATCAGCAGGTGGTTCGACGACGATTTCCTGCGGGTCTTCCTCATCCGCATCCACGACGGGGTCGTCCGGTTCGTCGGATACCGTCGGATCCCCGGATTCGTTCTCCGTCGCGCCCGGCGATTCAGGGGTGTCCGGGTCGACCTCTGTTTCGTCGGGAGCCGGGAGCGGTACCGATTCTTCCGACCCGGTATCTTCGGGACCGACGGAGTCCTCGGGAGTATCCTGGTCGCGCTCTTCGAATACGACCTCTACGAACCCGGTGGTCGTGAGAACCTCCCGAATCGCCGGGAGATTGAACAGAAAAATGATCAACACCAGGAGAATCGCGGCGATCCAGAAGACGACGCCGAAGGAGGATTTTTTACGTGAGCGTTCTTTGCCCATACCGTGAGTATCGGCGATGAATCCTCGATGTTTGACAGCGGGAAAACGATCAATCTATGATGAAAACATGACCGAACTACGGGGGATCGCCGCCTCTCCGGGAATCGCGATCGGAACGGTGTTTCTGTATCACGAGGAACATCCCCAGGTACCGCAGTACAAGATCTCCCATAATAATCTCGAAGCCGAGAAGGAACGGTTATCCGCGGCGGTGGAGCGCGCCGGTGCGGATATCGAAAAGATCAAGAACAGTTCGGGTCAGCGCCTTGAGGATGACGAAGTCCGTCTCCTTGATACACATCTCATGATGCTTCAGGATCCCTCGTTCTTCGCGTCGGTCTATGAACGTCTCGAACGAGAGCTCCTCAACGTCGAGTGGGTTCTGCACCTGACCGTTCGGGATCTTATGGATAAGCTCGGGAAGTCGGGAGATGGCTATCTGAAAGAGCGAACGGCGGACATCCACGACGTCTCCAAGCGCGTTCTGAATCACCTTCTCGAAAAGGAACGGGAGAGTTTAACGAACCTCAACGAAGAACGGGTGCTGGTTACCCACGATCTGATGCCCTCCGACGCGGTTGCGATGAACAAACGGATGGTGAAGGCGATCGTGATGGACGCCGGGGGGAAGACCTCTCACACCGCGATCATCGCCCGAAGCTTCGAGATCCCGGCGGTTCTCGGCCTTTCAACGGTCACCCGTCTCGTTTCCGGGGAAGAACGGATCATCGTGGATGGGAACAGCGGGGTGGTAATCGTCGATCCCGACGAGGAAACGCTGGCAAAGTACGAAGAGATCCTCAACCGCTGGCAGGAGCACGAGGTGCAGTTGATGCGTCTCAACAATCTGCCGGCGGAGACGCGGGACGGCAAACTGATTCATCTCAAGGGCAATATCGAGATTCCCGAAGAGGTCGACAGTGTTATCGCTCACGGCGCCGACGGGATCGGGCTCTACCGTTCGGAGTTTCTTTTTCTTCGCCCCGAGGGGCTTCCCTCGGAAGACGAACAGTACGAGTCGTACCGTCACGTGATCGATGCGATGGAAGGACGGCCGGTAACGATCCGGACCCTCGACGTCGGGGGCGACAAGATGAGCGACAAGCTTCAGGCCCACGACGAGAAGAATCCGATCCTGGGATGGCGGGCAATTCGTCTCTGCCTGTCCGAAAACGAACTGTTCAAGACCCAACTCCGGGCGCTGCTTCGCGCGAGTGTTCACGGATCGCTACGAATCATGTTTCCGATGATCTCCGGTATCCAGGAGCTGAACCGCGCCCTCGATATCCTCGAAGAGGTTCGCAAGGAGCTTCGTTCACGGTCGATCCCGTTTACAGAAGATTTACCGGTGGGAATCATGATCGAGGTGCCCTCGGCGGCGTTGACCTCCGACTTCCTTGCCCGGAAAGTCGATTTCTTTTCGATCGGAACGAACGATCTGATCCAGTATACCGTCGCCGTCGATCGGGGGAACGAACGCGTCGCCTACCTCTATGAACCGTTCCACCCCGGGGTGATACGTCTCGTGAAAATGGTGATCGACAACGCCCATGCGGAAGGGTTGTCGGTAGCGATGTGCGGTGAGATGGCGGGGGATCCCCTTGCTGCGGTAGTGCTTCTCGGTCTCGGTCTCGACGAATTCAGTATGAGTGCCGTCGGCATCCCCGAGGTGAAGCAGATCATCCGCTCCATCAGCCTTGCAGAGGCAGAGGAACTGGTGGGGAATATCATGGAACTCCGTAGTACCGAAGAGATCAACCGGACGGTACGGGAGTACATGCAACACCGTTTCGATCTCACGCTATACTGAACAACGTATGTACCGAATATGTATCGCCGGGCGCCCCAATGTGGGGAAGTCCACACTTTTCAACAGATTGTATGGGCGCCGTCTCGCGATCACCGACAGTATGCCCGGGGTGACCCGGGACGCCGTGGCGGTCGAAGCGGAGATCGCGGATCGCCCGGTCCTGCTTGTCGACACCGGGGGAATCGGAGAAGGTGAGCAGCAGCTTGATCGACAGGTGTACGAACGCAGCAGACGGGAGATCGCCCGCGCCGACGTTGTGCTCCTCCTGGTAGACGTTCAGGAGTTCACCGGAGAGGACGAGGAGCTCCTCGAGATCCTCCGCCGCAGCGGGCGTCCGGCTATTCTCGTCGTGAACAAGGTGGACAACGAAACAAGAAGCGACCTGGTGAGCGAGTTCTGGCGGTACGGTATCCCTCACGTCGTCTCGATCTCCGCCGCCCACGGGCGTGGTATGGACGATCTTGAGGATGCGATCCTCGAGCTCCTGCCGGCGGGCACCGCCGGTACCGACGGGGTCCTCCCGGCCGGTGGGGCTCCGGATACGACGGAGAGCGATCGCACTGTCGACGGTGATCCCGGCGCCGGAGAGTACGACGGTGGGGCCGCCGAAGACGATCTTCCTTCGGAACCGACGATCCCGGAAGTGGTACGACTCGCGATTCTCGGTCGCCCCAACACCGGAAAATCGAGCCTTCTCAACCGACTGGTCGGTGAGGACCGTGCGATCGTGTCCGACATCGCCGGAACAACCCGGGACATCGTGGAGGCGCGGTTTGCCCACAAGGATACGAAATTTCTCGTCGTCGATACCGCCGGGATCCGCCGAAAATCAAAAGTCCACGAGGCGGTGGAGTATTATGCAGTTCACCGGGCGCTCCAGACGATCGAAGAGAGCGAACTGGTTGTACTTATGATCGACGTCCTCGACGAACTGAGTGACCAGGACAAGAAGATTGCCGCCCGTATCGCCGACCGTGGTCGCGGGGTGATCGTGGCGTTGAACAAGTGGGATCTTCTTGATGACGCTACGGGGAACAAACTCAACGCGATCACCGACCGCATCCGCTTTCTCTTTCCCGTCTTTCACCACGTACCGGTGATACCGATTTCCGCGCATACCGGGGCGGGTGTTCCCGAACTTCTGAACCGGCTGGTCCACATCCGCGGGGAGCTTCACCGTCGGATCGAGACGGGGCCGTTGAACCAGGCGCTGCGACGCTGGACGGAGCAGACACCACCACCGTCTGGGAAAAAACCGATCAAGGTGCGCTATATTACCCAGGTCTCCACCAACCCCGTTCGCTTTGTGATCTTCGTCAACCGCGCCCGATCGTTCCCGGAGTTCTATCTGCGGTATCTGCAGAATCAGATACGCCGGGAGTTCCACTTCGACCATATTCCGTTCTTCATCGAAATACGTCGGCAATAGGATGGTGCGTTACGGCAGTAAAGAGGTGATACAGATCCTCGCGATCCGGCCCCACGTACTGCGCTACTGGGAGCAACAGCTCCCTCTGGTACGCGCTGAGCGCGATGAAACGGGTCATCGCGTCTGGACCGAGGCGCAGGTACGAATCCTGCAGCGTCTTGCGCACCTGGTACACGACCGTGGAATGGCGGTACAGGCAGCAGGCGACGCAATTCTTCGGGAAGCGGACGCCGGGGCGGGGAACATTAAGGGTGTTCTCGAAGCGGTTCGCCACGAGTTGATGACGGTCCTTCACCGGCTGCGACGGTACCGACCCGGCGTCGAGGTACTACCTCAGGTACCCGAGAGTGCGCCCGTTACCGATGATCGTCTCTTTGAGCGAAGCGCCTCAGGGGAACCGTCGCTCACGCCGGCGACGGGGGAGTGGAATCCGGTGGAGCAGGGAGGGATTCTCCCGCCTGGACACGCTACCCGGCGAGGGAGGAGCAACGCGTCCCCCGGTCTGGAGCGACGGTTCCGCATGCCGGTGCACCCCACCGACCCCTCACCCCGGACGGAGATTCTTCGGATCGCATACCGGCACCTTCTGGCCTACGCTGCAGGGTCCCGGAGCGATCCAAGTGAGGTTCCCCGCGTTCTGGCAGCGATACTCGGATATCGTTTCCGGTCGATCCCGAGCGCGTTGTCTGCGTCCATCATCGAACACACCGTGGTGTGCGCCCCGCCGGAGGAGGCGGACCGGTATCGGGAGGCGTTCTCATCCTGGAATGGTGCTGTTCCCGCGGTATTGTCCGTTCCGTATCTCTCCTACGAAGGTGCCCGATGGGTATCGCCGTTGCTCGCGGTGCTTATCGCGTTACGGAACGACCCGTCCTGGGGAGGCGTGATCAACGCAAAGGGGCGGCGGATCGGATACCTCTGGGCTCCCGAGAACCCCGATCTACCGGTCGATCTACCGGTAGATCTACCGGTTCCCCCCGGGATCGGCCGGCATGCCGCGTCTCCGATAACCGAACCGATTCTGGTCGGGCACCCCGGGCCGGTGAGCTCCCTCCTCGGAGAAGGGCTTCTCATACCCCTTGGTGACGCGTCGCTCCTCGACGAACTTGTCGGCCACGGCCGGTGGTCTCTCGGGAAGGTTCTTGACTGTAACGGTACAGATGCCGATACCTTTTCTGTACGGTGGCGATACGATCTGCTGTTACGGGACCTCCTGGCCCGGCGGCCGCGATGGATCGCGTTGCCCCGGTCGGACCGCCCGGCTCTCTGGCGCGGGGATTCCTGGCGACGGCAGATGCCGGCGGTCTGGCCGGAGATCGATCTTGCGGAAAGGTGAAGAACGGAATGGGATTGCCCGGCAGTATCTCCTTCGGTGGGGAACAAAGCGATACAGAACGACGCGGTACAGGGAGGAGCGGTACTGAACGGCGCGGTACGGGTCGACCCTGTACGGGGAGACCGGTTACGGTGCGGGGGGCCGCGATCATTCTGGCCCTCGTGCTCATCACCCCACTGACCGCGTCGGAGGTGATCTCGTCACTCCCGGATACCGCCCCGGCTCGACGGTCGCGGATCGAGGTGATGACGGAACCGCTTGACGAAAGGCATCGGGCGTCGTCACCCGTAGTCCGGGAACTGATTACGATTCCGGGGAGCGAGCCGGTGTTGTATCGCCGGGAGTACCAGCGCGGAAACCGGTACGACGTGTTTATACCCGCCGGGACCGATCGTCTCGATCTTGCCTCGCCGGGGACGTTTATCGTTCGTCGTCGTCTCGACGATGGCGAGTTCGATCAGATCAAGGTATTCCTTCAGTATGACGAAGGTTCGTACATTCGCCTGTTTCCGGACGGATTGGTTACCCGCATGGACGTATACGTTGCGGATATACCGATCTACCGCGATGTTCCGGTGTCCATGAGTATGGAGCGCGCCCTCTCGGCACCGCTGGAGCTGATGTTACGCTCCGCATCGGGCGAGATCGATTGGGCGTTCCTCGATGTCGATACCGGAGATCCCGGGTACCGTGTCGTGGAAGGGATGATCGACGAGCTGAGAGAAGCGCTGCCGTCGCTCCCGGACGCGGAAGACGGCGCGATGGACGAGTACGGCAACATGGTGTTTATTGAAACTCTCGTATCCCAGGAAGAGCTTCCCGGGTTCAACTGCTCCGGTTTCGCGAAGTGGGTTGTCGATGGAATCTACCGACAACGAACCGGGCGGTATCTGTCGATCGATCCTCTCAAACGGAAGCACCTCGACTACCGCGGTACCAGCTGGTCCGCCCCGCTGGAAGACGCCCGGGATCCCTACTTCGGACTGGACTGGACCAGGAATCTGGCGATCGAGATCGCCGCCCTGGATAACGAAATTCCGGTGGAGTCGATCGACCCTGAATCGCGGGATGTCCGGGAGGTACCCGTCGCACGGTACATCGAAGATGTGGGGTACCGGATCGAGGCGCTACGGGGCGTCCTCTATCACCTTGCCCGTACGCGGCCCGGTACGTTCTACCTCGGGAGCGTCAATCGCCTCTTCGGATCCGATCCGGTCCTTCGGCAACATACCCATGTGGTGGCGCTCTTCCCGTACTTCGATACCGACGGACGGTTCCACGCGGTGGTGATGGAGCGAAACGTCGAAACCGGCGTCGCCTCCCTCGAGAGACGTTATCCCGGTGATTTTATCCATCTGGTGTCGATCCCGGCACGAGAGGGATATCGACCACCAGAGATTTCGATCGTCAGGGACCCTGGTCCGCCGTTTGATTGAATCTGTCCGGACGCTGAGATAGACTCCCGCATATGTACCGAAGATCTCCGCTCCTGCTCGTCGGACTTATTGTGTCTGTTGCAACCGTCGGTGCCGACGACCGGGCGCTTTTTGAAGAAGCGCAACGTCGGTTTTCCTCCGGCGCGTACCAGTTGGCGATCGAACAGCTCGAAACGCTCCTCCAGGAGTACCCGGGATCGTCCCTCACGACGGCCGCCCAGGTCCGGATCGCTCAGAGCCACTTCTACCTTGGTGACCTCGATGTCGCGCTGGAGATCTTCCAACGTGCGGCGGTTCGTGCACGAGGGGATCGCTCGCTCCGGCAGGAGATCCGTTTCTGGACGGGAATGACCCGGTACCGTCTCGGGGCGTACGAGGAGGCGATCGGGGATTTCGACGCCTATCTCGACGAACCCGATGACGATGCCCGGAGGATCCCGCGGAGCCTGCTCTACCGGGGGCTCGCTCGACGCGAACAGGGAGACCTTCCAGGCGCCCGGGACGATCTTTCCGCCGCCCACTCCGGACTGGAGGGGAGCGAGGCGAGTTACGCCCGGACGATTCTGTTGAGCATACTGAGCGATCTGGACCGGAATGAAGAGATTCTGGCGTTTGCCGAAGAGGTGCCGCCGGCCGAGCTCGATCGTTCCCATCAGGAGGCTGCGTACCGGGTGGTCGCCGATGCCGCTTTCGTTCTCGATCGCGTGGATACCGCCGAAGGGTACTACCGGGAGCTCGCCGGATACTCCTCGGCGGCGGCGCAATGGGCGTACCAGCGCCTCTACGAGATCGCGGCGTCCCGGAACGACCGTGCCGCGATGGATGCGATCTACCGTGAGGCGGAACAACGTCTCGCGGCGGAACCGGAACGACTCAGCGCGTTCTGGTTGGCCCTCGGTGCCGATGCGATCACCTCCGGACGGTTTGAGCTTGCCGAGTTCTATCTCTCCCGTTTGTGGTCGCTGCGGGGAGAACGGAGCATTTCCGGGATCGTACCGCTCTACCTGGCCCGTTCCCTCGAGGAACAGGGGCGTACCGACGAAGCGATCGAGATCCTCGAGTCTTCACTCGACGATCCCGGAGTAAACTCGGAACGATTGAAGGAACGATATCTCGATGTAACGAGGATGCTCCTTTCTGCGGGGGATGCGGTCCGGGGTCGGAACGTTATCGAACGATACGAGGGGTACGCCGACGATCCACAGACGCTGTACATCTGGAGTGTCGCCACCTACCGAGCCGGAGATGATGCAACGGTCCGTTCGGTTCTGAGTCGTTCCGAGACGGATGCGTTGAGCAGAGACGTTCCGGCGATCATGCGGGTATATGCCCGGACGCTACTCGAGGAAGGAGACGCCCGGGAAGCGGTACCGGTGTATCGACGGTATCTTGCCCTTCGGCCCGGGGACCTGGCGGTGAAGGTCGAGCTGATTCGCGCCCTTGTCTCGGCGGAACAGTTTGCCGCGGCGCTGCAGGAGATCGACGGTATAGCGGAGGACGAGCTCACGGCGGCACAGGAGAATGAGATCGCGTATCTGCGGGGGATCGGCCTGTTTCACCGGCGGGATTATCCCGCCGCCCTGGAGGCGTTTCTTTCCGTCGACGACAACGCCTACGAGCCGATGCTCTCGTATCACGTCGCGTGGAGTCTCTATCGAACCGGTTCAATTGCCGAGGCGGGACGGACGATCGCCGCGGTCCGTGGCGCGTTACCGGAGAGACTCTACGTCGACGGGTCGTATCTGTATGCGTGGAGTCTCTATCAGCAGAGACGGACCGCCGAAACGATTGAGGTGCTTCTCCCGCTCCTCGGCTCCGCCCCCAGTGATGCGCAGCGGGTGGAGATACGCAGTCTTCTGGCCGGAGCGTACCTCGCCGAAGAAAACGACGAGGAAGCGTTGCGTCAGTACCGAACGATCGTCGAAGAGGCGGGAGAAGACACACGGGGAACCCACTGGAGTCGGTATGCATCGGTTCTCGCGTCGTTGCAGCGCGAAAACGAAGCGATTCGTGAGTATGACGCGATCGCGGAACGCTTTCGCGACGAGCCGGCGGGGCGCGAAGCACTCCTCGAGGCGGGGCAGCTTCTGTACACAACAGGGGACTACGTCGCCGCCAGGGAGCGGTTTCGGGAGTATCGTAACCGGTATCCCGCGGGTGACTCCATCGACCGTGCACTGTTCTGGGGCGGCCGGAGTTCCGCGGCTCTCGGCGAGGGCGAACGGGCGCTATTGTGGTGGGATCCCCTGATCATAGAGTACCCGCGAAGTACGTACACGCCGCAGGCGCTCTTTCTGAGCGCGGAGATCCATCGTGAGGCGGGCCGCATCCGGGACGCTCTGGCGTTGTACGATCGGTACGTCGCCGCGTTCCCCGAGGGGAGCAGCAGAAACGAAGCGGAACGTCGTCGACAGGAACTTCGCCTCGTTCAGTCGGGGCTCACCGACCGGGAGGCCGCACTGTGGACGGAGCTCGAGCCCGATACGGGAGATCCTCCGACGGAGGGGAGTGACCGTTGGTTCGAACTCGTTCTCGAGCTGGGAAGGACCGCTATTCGCGAACAGATCACCCTGAGTTTTGAACGGAACCGTATCATCCCGAAACTTCAGGAAGCGGCGGAGTTCGAAGCCGAAGGAGCTGCGGAGGCAAATATCCTCCTTGCCGAGTACTACCGTCGACGGGGTGAGACGCGTCGAGCCGTCGAACGGTACGTTGCCGCAGCGTCGGTTACGGAGGCGTCCGACGAGCTGCGCGCCCAGAGCCTCTACCGCCTCGCGGAGACGGCGAAAGAGGAGGGCGACCTCGAAACGATGGAAGGAGCGATCGAGCAGTTGCGTGAACGATACCCCGATACGATATGGGCGGACCAGGCAGAACGTCTTTCGGGAGGTGCCCGATGATTCGTGTAATTCCGATGACCCGAAGAGACCTTCGCGATGTTGTGATCCGTGGCGGCGCGTTTCTCCTTCTTCTTATCGCCGCCGGTCTCTTTCCTCATGTTCTCTCTGCCCAGTCCGATGACGCCGCACCGCTGGAGCAACTCGAGCCGGAACGGGTGGAAGCGCAGGTTGCGCCGGTAGAAGCCGCGCTCGAGGGGATGCCGCCCCTTGCAGGGATTCCACTGGAAGATCTCGAAGTGGGTACGGAGGTGGTGATCGAACCATTACCACCCGCTGAAGTCGCACCTCCGGAAATTCCGCAGGACGTGGTGACGCCGGTGGCGATGATCCCCGGAGAAGAGCAGATCTACTTCAATGCAACCCTCGGTGGAGGCAGTACCAACTCGATCCTCGGAAGTATCAACGTCTATCGTCTCGGTGAAGGGCCGCAGTTCAGAGTCGGCTACGATCACCAGGGACGGGACGGTTTCAATTTCGAAGCCGCCGGGACAGGGTTCTTTTCCCAGACCAACGATCTTGACGCCTGGCTCCGTCTCGGGGGAGACGGCGAGGTGATAGGTGAATTCGAAGGTTCGTACCGTGACCGACGGTTTGGTCTCCAGCAGCTCTCACCCTACTTTTCACAGGACCTCCGGAGCTTCTCCGGAAGCGCCTCGGCGTCGTACACACCCAGCGCGCGGTTCCAGATGGAAACCGCCGTGGCCGTGGACGATTCACTTCGCGTGCTGGCGACGGGGGAGTCCGGAGTCGACGCGGAACGGAATCGGATCAGCAGCGTTACCCCCCGGATCGGGGCGATCCTCGAATGGCCGCGATTCCGGGTTGAGCTGTCCGGATCGTACGACGGTACGTTTTACAATGGTCTCGATCTCGGGGCGACATCGGACCTCGACCTTACCCTGGGCCTCGAAGCGGTCCCTCTCGACGGACTGACCCTCGGAGCGACGGCATCAACGTGGTACCGTCTGAAGGACGGAGTGGCTTTTCCCGCGGGAGGGTATCTCTCGTACAGGGGTGATCCGCGGTGGACACTGGACCTTTTTGGAGGGTACCGGATCGACACCAACGATCCCGTCACGTTCTGGAACGACTATCCCCTTACGGAGGTGGAAGCAGGGACGACCCTGGATCGGCGCCACCTGCCTCCCGACGAGGTATACTACGCCGGTGGCGGGATCGGGATCGTTATCGTTCCGGAGGTACTCGAATTCGAGAGCACTCTCGAGCGTCGGTTCCATCGGGAACGCCTTGTTCCCGATGATTTTGACGAAACCGATCAGTTCTATCCGTTCCGTCTCGACCGGTTTCGAGAGCTCGAAAGCGACAACGGCCTGGTGTTCTCCTTCGGAAGGTCGGTCCGGCTTGACGTCGGATGGACCGGTCACTGGGAGGATCGACTTCCTGGAACCGCGGCGCAACAGATCGATGCCGGTGTCAGCGGAGAGGCGGGGGATCTCTCGGTGGAGGTCCGCGGTTCCGCTCCGGTCACCGCCGAGGAAGGGGTGCTGCCGATGGTCAATGTCGATATCAGATACGACATCGCCCGGGATGTAGAGTTCCGGGTGTACGCGCTGGATCTTCTTGCACCGGGGATCGACGAGGGACGCAGCCTCCGGGGGATTCTTCCCGACGAGGACGACCCGTTCATCGGTACCGGTCTCGAGGTAGGCGCCGCGGTGAGGGTCAGTTTCTGATCGGCTATCGGGCCTTTATCTTTTTACGGTCTCCCGAACGCAACAGGAGACGGTGCCGGTTGAACGGAACGGTGAAGACAGGAATGCAACAGAGGAGTTGGAACGTATGCTGAACTTGATACAACAGGGCGGAGTGATCCTGGTGCTCATTCTCGCTCTCTCCGTTATTGCGACGGCGATCGTGATCGAACGACTGCTCTTTTTCCGGAAGAACCGGGGAGATGAAGACACGATCATGCGCCGTCTCGAGACAACTCTTGAAAAGGGAAACTTCGATGAGGCCCTTGCGGTGTGCGAGGCGATGCCCAGTCCGATCACAAACCTGATGAAAGTGGGGATCGAGCACCGGCGGTACTCACGGGAAATAATCAGGATGGCGATCAGCGACGCGGCAAACCTCGAGATTCCCCGAATGGAGCGGTTTCTTTCGACCCTCGGAACGATCGCTCACGTAACACCGCTTCTGGGTCTCCTTGGTACGGTGACGGGCAATATCCGTGCCTTCGGCGTTCTCGGTTCTACAGGGATTGGAACCGGAGACCCCGCCGTTCTCGCTCGGGGAATCTCCGAGGCGTTGCTGACCACCGCTGCGGGAATCATCGTCGCGGTCCCGGCGATCGCGTTTTACAATTATCTCGTCAGCCGGGTGAACCACTCGATCATCCGTCTGGAGAACAGGGTGAACGAGCTCGTCCTCTACCTGAAGAAGGAGTAACGATGGCGTTTCAGCGGCGACTCCAACCGATGGTCAATGTCGATCTCGTACCGATGATCGACGTCGTGTTCCAGCTGGTGGTCTTTTTCATGCTCTCCAGCACGCTCATTACCCGCACCGGGTTAAACCTCGACCTTCCCGAAGCAGCGGGGGCGCAGGAGTCGGTAACAACAAGCGTTGTTCTTGTTGTCGAGTCCCGGGAGGCGATTACCCTCGGTGACGAGACGTACACCCTTGCGGAACTCGAGGTGATTCTCGGTGAACGCAGAGAGGAGTATGAGGGGCGGGCGATCTCGATCGAAGCGGATACCGGATTGGACTACGGAACGATGGTGGCGGTTCTTGATGTTCTCCGTCGGAACGGGTTCCGCGGCGCGAATCTTGTCGCCGAACAGGTGCCCGAGGAGGATGTGCCCTGAGCTACTCCGATACGTACCTCCGTCGGGCGGAGCGTGATCGGATCGTTCTCGCCGGCGGGATCGCGTTGATTCTGCACGCAGCGCTGTTCGTCGTGGTTCCCCACGGGTTAGGCAGAGAGTATTCCGATTTTGAACCACCTCTTTACGTGGCTCTCGAGCCGGTTCGCGCCGACGATCGTTCCGAGACGGAACGGGCAGAAGAGACGCAGGAAGAGGTGCAGCCGGAAGAAGTGCCGCAGGAGCCCCCGACGATCGATCCCCCCCGGGAGGAGTCGATCGCGTCGGGGGAGATCGATGATACCCCTCCCCCCGATGCGGCGGAGGCTGAATCCCCGTCGCAAGCCGATCCCTCGGCGCGATCCGATTCTCAGGCACCACCCGATCCGCCGCCGGCATCGCCCCCTGCGGGACCCTCGGAAGCGGAAGAGGCGGGTCCTGTGTTCGGTGCTCCCCGGGACCGAAGCGTCCCCGTCGACGAGTTGCGATCACGCCGCGCGACTGCAACGGAAACCGGTCCGGGAGCGACCGATCCCGTTCCGGCGGCGACACAGGAGGCGTTTTCCGCCGAATACGAGGCGTACGTAGCGCGGCAACGTGAAGCGGAGGAGGCGGTCGCCGGCGACGCCGATGCCGGCGCCGACGCCGGAGAGGATGAGCTTCCCGACGGTATCGATTCGGAGGACACGTGGTCCTTTCAGAGGGAACTGACGCAGTTGATCGACGGCATCCGCGACGCCGAGAACGTCGTATCCTCCACCCCGGACGGGACTGCGTCGGATTCGCCGGAGGCAGCCGCCGAGGGACCGGGCGAGGCCGACGACCCGGGAGCGAACCCGTGGGGCGTCAGCGTCGGCGCAGGGACACGATTCCTCCGCACCCGGCCGCACATCGATCTCGAATCGGTTCAGCTTCCCCGGTGGTTCCCCCCGGAGCTTCCCGTTACGGTGACCTTCAGCGTTGCATCCGACGGTACCGTCTACGGCGTCAGAGTGCCCCCCGACGGAAGCTCCCTCGTACCCGACCTCGACGCGTTACTCGTCGCCGAAGTCGGACGGTGGCGTTTCGATTCCGCCCCGGAGGGCTCGCGCCCCGTTGAAGGTTCGGTTACAATCATCGTCGAAACCGACGGGTGACCGGTACCGGACCGGAATCGGACCAATATGAACGAGATACCAACGATTCGAGCAGTCGCATTTGACATCGACGGCACACTGTATCCAAATCTTCGCATGTACCTGGTGTCTGCGCCGATCGTGCTCCGCAATTTCCGCCTCTTCCGGGCGTTCGGCGCCGCGCGAAAGCGGGTACGCCGGGAGCGGCCGATCACCGACCTGCCCCGGCGTACCGCAGAGCTTACCGCAGGTATCCTCGGTCGCGACGTATCGCGGGTAGCCGACGAGATCGACCGGACGATCTATGACCGCTGGGAGTCCTCTCTGGCGCGGGTCGAGCTGTATCCCGGTGCGAGGGAGCTGATTCTGTGGCTGCGTTCCCGTGGTATAGCCACGGCGGCGCTGTCCGACTTCCCGGTTGAACGGAAGCTCACGCTTCTCGGAATCAAA
>JBKHFT010000042.1:0-22476 GCA_046540055.1 Alkalispirochaeta sp. | reverse complement strand
GCCGATCGCTTCCGCGGCGGTGTACCCGGAAGTCTTTTCGAACTGGGGGTTCACGTACTCGATCGTACCGTCCACCGACGTAATCACCGCGGTGACCGGGCTCTGCTCGAGAGCGGTCCGGAGGACTCGCAGCTCCCGTTCGTAGTTAATGTCCAGAAACCCGTCCGTCAGTCCTTGATCGGTCGTTTCGGAGTAGATGCGGTCCGACGGTTTGCGCAAATCCTTCATCCTTTACGTTCCGTTTGTTTTTTTTTGTATCCGGCGTTACACTTTCGGCGAATGTACCTGCGTAAGCCACCGGGTCATTGTACTGTACCACGGTTGCCATTAGCGTGAAAGGAAGATGTCGATGGTTGGAGTGAACAATGCGAGGGTGATGGTGGTCGACGACGCACCGACAAACCTCAAATTGTTGGAACTGTTGCTGACGGCTGAAACGTACCGGGTTGAGACCTATCTCCGTGGTACCGCCGCTCTCGAGGCGGCGATGAATGACCCTCCGGACATTATTCTCCTCGATGTCAGTATGCCGGAGATGGACGGGTACGAAGTGTGCCGCCGACTGAAAGAAGACGACCGACTTCGAGAGACCCCCGTTCTCTTCATCAGTGCCCACTCCGAGACCGCCGACAAGGTGAAAGGCTTCGAAGCGGGTGGGGTAGACTACATCACCAAGCCGTTCCACGTTGCCGAAGTGCGGGTCCGGGTCGGGACGCACCTGAAACTCGCACGGCTCCAGCAGATCCTGCAACAGCAGAACGCAGACCTCGAGAAGCGGGTGGAGGAGAAGGTGGCGGAGGTCTACTCGGCGCAGCTCTCGACGATCACCGCCCTCGCAAAGCTCGCGGAGCACCGGGACAACGATACCGGTCAACACCTCGAGCGGGTGCAGCGGTACACTCATCTCCTGGCGGTACAACTCCAGAAGGCTCGGGTGTATGCCGACGAGATAGACGACCGGTTCATCCATAACCTGTACCATGCGACGCCGCTTCACGACATCGGGAAAGTCTCGATTCCGGATCGGATACTCCTGAAGCCGGGGAGACTGGAGCCGGAAGAGTTCGAGGTGATGAAGACCCATACAACCGTGGGAGCGAATACCCTTGCTGAAGTCTATGCGGACTATCAGTACAACGAGTTTCTTTCTCTGGGCGTTGCGATCACCCGCTCGCACCACGAGCGATGGGACGGGAAGGGGTACCCCGACGGTCTCGCAGGGCCGGCGATCCCCCTCGCAGCCCGGATCATGGCGATTGCCGACGTGTATGATGCACTCCGGTCGAAGCGGGTATACAAAGAATCGAAGCCCCACGACGAGACCCTTGCGATCATTCGCGATGGTTCGGGTACCCAGTTCGATCCCGAGATCGTCGCAGCCTTTCTCTCGATCGAAGGCGAGTTCAGGTGGACCGTCGAGACGATGGGGTAGGAGCGGCACGCAGGAGGCGTCGAACTCGCTGTGCGTCGGCCCCGGCGCTGAGATCGCGGCGATCGAGGATTAATCCGACAAAAATACTCGACAATACACCTGGATGCACCTATCTTTGAACATATGAAAATCGTTGTCGCCGGGGGAATCGACGTTGTCGAGCTCCTGCGACGCAGAAACCCGCGCCTGGCGAGACGGATTCCCTCGCCGGGCGCCTCTCTTCTCTGGTGTCTCGCCCGGGGGACAACGCTTTGACGGGGTGGATCCGAGGGGGATGCGTGGAGGTGGTTCCGACGAAGCTGCACGCCCCGATCGTGACGGGCGGTCTGTTACGAGATACCCTCGAGAATCGTGTCGTTTTCATGTGCCGGAAGACGGTGATCTCCTCCGGAATCTCGTCGCGCTGGAGAGAATCGTCGCCGCAGATCACCGTCTCCACCGGAACCACATTCCCAGGATCTCCTTTGTGCGGGGGGTGAGTTTCTTTCTGAGATACCCCGCTGCAGCGCGCTTGACCGCTTCCGCCCGGGTGGGGTAGGGGTGGACGACCGCCGCCAGCTTGTCGATACCGAGACCGTTCCGGATCGCCAGTACGATCTCCGCGATCAGTTCGCCGGCGTGAGCGGCCACGATCGTTGCGCCGAGGATCCGTGTCTTGCCGCGTCGGGTGATGATCTTCACGAATCCCTCGGTCTCTCCGTCGAGGCGAGCACGATCGACGGCGTGCATCTCGTGGCGGTACACGTCGATCTTGATGTTCCGTCGCTGCGCCTCCGTCTCGGAGAGCCCGACGTGGGCAACTTCGGGAGAGGTGTACGTCGACCAGGGTACGACGATCCTGTCCGCCCTGGCGCCAGGAAAGAAGAGGGCGTTCCGGACGACGACGGACGCCGTCGCCTCCGCCATGTGGGTGAACTGGAACGATGAGGCGACGTCACCGGCGGCGTAGATACGACGGTTCGAGGTCTGGAGGTACCGGTTTACCTCGATCCCTCGCGGATGGGTGCGAACACCGGCGACGTCGAGGCCGAGTCCGTTGATGTTGGGAGCACGCCCGATCGCGACGAGGAGGCGCGAGGCGGAGACGGAACGGTCCGAGCCGTCACCGGCGGTGTAGCGTACCGTCACCTCCGTATCGTTTCCCGAAACAAGACCGACTGCGGCGTTCAGGTGGATGGTTACCCCGTCGGTTTCGATCGCACGTTGTACCGTCTCCGCGACGTCAGGGTCCTCTCTCGGGAGAACACGCGGTGTCATCTCGATCAGATCGACCCGGGAGCCGAGGCGTGCGAAGCTCTGCGCGATCTCGCACCCGATTGGTCCTGCTCCGATGATCGCGATCGACTCCGGACGTTCCGTGAGGGAAAAGAGCGTCTCGTTCGTCAGGTACGGCGTCACATCAAGACCGGGGATCGGAGGCGCCGCCGCCCGCGCGCCGGTGGCTATCACCGCCCGCGCGAAGGTGAGGTCCCGGGTTGTCCCGTCGTCCCCGGTTACCGTCACCGAGGAGCGCCCGGTGAAGGTACCCTGTCCGATAAACACGTCCACGCCGAACTCGTCCCGGTACCGTGCCGGCGAGTCGTGGGTGCTGATCGACGCGCGGATCGAGCGCAGGCGTTTCATCACCGCCGGAAAGGAGACCTGTGGGGATTCACGCGTCGCGCCGTCGGAAACTGATGGTGAAATGGTTGGTTCCGGCATGGAGACGCCGACGAGGGCGTCGGCGCGGGCGCTGGTGGGGATGCCGGTACCGGAGAACTCCAGCAATCCCGAACGAAGCAGCCAGTCCAGCTCCGCCTGCCCCCGGGCGCCACGGATGAGCGCCTTTGACGGGACGCACCCGACGTTGAGGCAGTCCCCCCCCATCAGTCCCCGCTCGATGAGGGCGGTTCGGGCGCCCATCGACGAGGCGATCGCGGCGGTGATCAGTCCCGCGGTGCCTCCGCCGATGACAACGATATTGTATCGACCCGAAGGTGTCGGGTTCGTCCAGTCCAGGGGATGTACATTGTCAAGAAGAACCCGATTGTATTCGTCATTCGGGAGCATTTCGTTCCGGTTCATATGTGGAACTCCTCGGCCGATTGGTTGCCGGGGGGCTCCCGATCGGAATTCGATTCCGGATCGATCAGCGCCTCTTGGAGAGCCCTGCGGGCAAGACGCGTGACAAACACGGTTACCCCTGCCGTTGCAAGAAACCCGATGCCGTAGAGGATCCACTGCACCGGTCCGCTCGCACCGCCGCCTCCGAGGGTTGCGATGCTCGCCGCAAGTGACCCGATATAGACGTACATCACCGTCCCGGGAAGCATGCCGATCCAGGACGCAAGGAGATACCCTCCCAGGCCGACACCGGTCAGACCGTAGGCGTAGTTCAGAAGGTTGAAGGGAAAGACCGGAGAGAGACGGGTCAGAAGGACGATCTTCCACCCCTCCCGCGCCACCGCCTTGTCGATTGCCTGGAACCGGGGGTTGCCGGCTGTCCGGGACGCAACCCAACCCCGCGCAATGTAGCGACCTACGAGAAAAGCACAGGTTGCCCCGAGAGTGGAAGCGACCGAAACAGCGACGGTTCCTCCGGGAACTCCGAAGACAAAGCCGCCCCCAAGGGTCAGAATGCTTCCCGGAACGAAGAGTACCGTCGCAGCGATGTAGGTGCCGACAAAGACGAGGATTCCGAAGATCCCCTGGGCGGAGATCCAGTCGAGAAGCCCGCGAAGCAGCGTCGGCAGGTCAAACCGGACCGAAATCACGATCGCCGTCGTAACGAGGATTCCGAACAGCAGGGCCCGAATCAGTCCGTCCCGTCTCATGGTGGAAACGTATACCCCGCACCGAGAAAAGTCAAAATTTATTGTATTTACACGGAAGGGCGCCTGCAGGGCGAGTGGCCTGGTGTGCGAGTCGGCTGGAGCGCCAGCCGTCGGAGGCTGCTCAGAATCTCCCGCCACCGACCGCGTCCGATCTTCTTGAGCGCCGTCCGCTGGGCGCTGCGCCATCGTGGTACGCAGGCCTGAACTCTTTCGTCCCCTTCGGGGGTGAGAGAGTACGTACGAACGCGCTTGTCCTTCCCGGGGCGGACGGCGATCAGACCGCGTTTGATAAGCAGTTCGGTATTTCGGGACACCGTACTCGGGTCGGCTCC
Source organism: Alkalispirochaeta sp. (assembly GCA_046540055.1). Classification (GTDB taxonomy): domain Bacteria; phylum Spirochaetota; class Spirochaetia; order DSM-27196; family Alkalispirochaetaceae; genus Alkalispirochaeta. The sequence continues at coordinate 17,899 of JBKHFT010000042.1, read as the reverse complement.
CAGCGTTTCTGCGAGTCCGGAGGCGGTGGAACCGGGGGAGATCTTCAGCGCGACGAGAAGTGCGAATTGCGGTGCCGAGATCTCCATCTCTCGAAACGCCTCTTCGTAGATGCGGCTGATGATCCGGTTCGCTTTACCGATATTGGTTGCAACGCAGCCACTTCTGATCTTCCGGAAGTCATCGGGGGTATATCGTTTTCGTCGTTTCTTGTCGACATCGTGTTGAAACATCAGAATCACCTCTCGAGTATGATATTTCACTTCTTTGTAACGATCGTTTTTTTTAGGAGCGCCGTGCGTCCGTATATTCAGATGTGTCGCACGATTCCCACGGCAGTCGATACGAAATCGGTAACGCTAAACGCAATGATGATCGAATTCCATCGTGTTACGCCAACCTGTAGGCTGTATTCGTACACCGCACGATCCATTATCACATAGTACCAGTATAAAAGTTGCATCGTCAAGTTTAATGTTCTCGTTCGGAGCTTGCTTACTGCGCCACGTTCTCCCGGAGTCGGCCGACCGTACCTATCCGAGGGTCCTTCGCGCCCAGACGAGGCGTTGCGCCGCACCGATGAGGGTTCCCGCCGCCATCACGAGAAAGAGAATCCTGCTCCACCGCGGAAGGAGGAAAAAGAGTATATAGAAGCCGATCGTCTCGGTGCCTTCTACAAGGCCCGGCGGCATCGTGACGCTTGTAGCGCCGGGTTCCCGATCCGCGGTGCGACGCTTCTCGAGGACGGCGGAAAGGTACATCCACGAGGCGGCATTGATGTAAAACGAACCGAGAAGGATCGCCAGGGGCATCGCAGTCGCGAACCGTGACCACTCGGGAATCCCGTCGATCGACCCCGCTCCGATCTCTACACCAACGGGTACCACCGCATACACGAGAAAGTCGATCATGATGTCCAGGTATCCGCCGAAGTCGGACTGGGATACTCTGCGTCGGGCGAGCAACCCGTCGAGACCGTCAAGAATGCGGTTCAGAACGAACGCACCGAGGCCCCATCCCCACAAGCCGAGACTTCCAAAAAGCGCAGCGGCGACCCCCGGAACGATCGATACGACGGTGATCATATCCGGCGTTACCCGCTGCGGTATCGCGTCCACCAAGGGCAACAGCAGCCTGTCTTTGATCGTTCTGGTGAATCTGTCTATCATTCGCGCCTCTTCCGTAGCAAATATACCGCCTTCGTATCGAACTTTGGCGTGCTGTATTGATGTGGAGGACACCACGTGCCCCGGAATGAGTTGCGGATAGACCATAACTGCAAGTGCGCCGGTCGCCGACGACCACCGGCCCGAGGATGACCTGTCGCTACACCACCGGCACCGGAAACGTGATAGAGATCTCTGTCTTTGGTGTCCGCTCCAGCGCAACCGTGCCGGAGATCTGGTTTACCAGCATCGAGACGAGACGGAGTCCCATCGTGGTCGGGTTGTCGAGGTCGACATCCGCCGGAAAGGGGTTTCCCGAATTGGTGACGGTGATCGTACAGGCACCGTCCCGGATCGACTCCCGGACGGTCAGCTCCGGAGGAACGATCAGATTGAATCCGTACTTCACCGCGTTCGTTGCGAGTTCGTTGATGATCAGCCCCAGGGGAACGGCGATCTTCGTGGGGATACGCCGGTCACACAGGTCGAGGGTCACTGTCACGGGGATCGAACTGTTTGCCACGACATTGCTGATCACCCGGCCCAGATAGGAGTCGAGGGCGACCTCGCCGACGCCGCCTGCGTGCTGGAGCTCTTCGTGGAGGGATGTGATCGCTTCTACCCGGGCATGGATATCCGCGAGGTCGGCGGAATCGCCGAGTTCCGCGTCTTTCAACCGAAGGAGGGACCCCACCATCGCGAGGTTGTTTTTTACCCGGTGGTTGAGTTCCGCCATAAGGGTGCGTTCCGTCGCAACGGAACGTTCGAGTCCCCGTTCTGCGAGTTTACGTTCGGTGATATCGATGGCGGTGGTGAAGGTGTACCGGCTGTCCTGAACGGTGATCACCGCTGCCGAGAGGAGAACCTCCAGCGGGTCACCTTCTTTCGTGGTGATCGTCGTCTCCAGATTGTCGACGTGTCCCTCAGTTTCGATCTCTGAAAGCGCTTTCATCCTGAAATCGGTGTCAAGACCGATGATCTCCGTTGACGCGTGCCCGATCACCTCATCACGGGTAAACCCGAGGGTTCGGCAGAACGCCTCGTTTACGTCGACGAGAATGCCCGTGTCGTACTCGCTGAGGGTGACCATCGCGGGACTGGTGTTGAACATCTTCGCATATTTCTCCTCCGAGAGCGCCAGAGCGGAAATATCGCGGCTGATACCAAAAAAGGCGGGCGCGTCGTTCCAGGTCGCCCGCATGAGGTAGGTCTCCACCGGAACACGAGCACCGTTCACGGTGAGAAGCGGGATCGGGCAAGAGCTGTGCGTCCCCGCGATCATCGCCGCAACGATCTCTGCCGCCTCGTCTCGCCGGTCCGGAGGGTACATCTCCAGGACCGATCGTCCCAGGAGCTTTTCTTTCGTGTACCCGAGGTTGTTTGTGACGGAAGCGTTCACATCGAGAATCTTCCCCGTCTCGTCGAGGACCCAGAGGTAGTCGATACTGGTGTCAAAGAAGGCACGGAAGTTCGCCTCGCTCCGTTCCAGCCGTTCCCTCGCGTGGACCTGGTCGGTGATCTCCTGGTGAGTGCCGAAGACCCATTCGGGCTCTCCCGATCCGGTATGACTCATCACCCTGCCGCGATCGAGTGACAGATCCTCGCAAAAGCAGACGAAACGAGGCTGTTCCGTTCCGTCGACGCGTCGTGCGGATACCGCGACGGGGATTACTTCGCCGTTTTTTCGGCGGTGTCGGGTCTGGAATCGGACCGCTGCACCCTGCAGAATCGCCTTGCTCCGTTCGATTACGTCCTGTTCGTCGTCGATCTCGTCCATCTCGGCGATCTCGGCGATCTTTTTCCCGATCAGTTCGCTCCTGGTGAAGCCGGAGATCCTGCAGTACCCTTCGTTCACGTCCCGGATCGTCCCCGTCTCGTCGGAAACCCAGAATCCACTCGGGAGCGTTTCGAGAACGGTCCGGAGATATCCGTTCGTGTGCTTTTGCTGACGGTGTGCCTCGTAGAGCCTGAATGCCATCCGGATCGACGCGATCAGGACCATCTCGCCGGAGTGCTTTACGATATAGCCATAGGACGAGATCTCTTCCGTTTTTTCCACGATCTCCCGCTCAGTGTGGGAAGAGAGAAAAACAACAGGGATCTCCCGGTGTGCGAGGATTCGGCGTGCCGCCTCGGTGCCGTCGATACCGGGCCCGAGGTCGATATCCATGAGGATCAGATCGATCGGGGTATCCCGGGACTCTGGATCTCCGTTATCGCCTGGGGACGAGATGTTCGCGGCGCCGGTGGCAGCGGATACGACGGAACCGGCAGCGATTTCAACCGCTGACGCTCCGTTATAGGCGATACGAATGTTGTAGCCGTTTCGTTCCAGAATCTGTTTCTGGTTGAGCGCGATGAGCGCTTCATCCTCGACGACGAGTATCGTTTTTTGATTCATATCCGTATTCGAGACAGGGACCTCACGTTCACGCGAGGTGTGTCCTGCAGATTTTTAGGCATCGTAGTCTGTTCCGCTGGAATTTGCAAATTCGAGTTTCGGTCGTACCCTGTCGGATCGGGTTGTGAACGCCCAGGACGCAGCAGATCCGCGCTCGGGGCTGCCCGAGCACTGCTCGCCGGACCTCGAGTTCGCCCAGGTCCGGGAGGTCGATGCTCGTCAAAGCGGTGATACCTGGCGCTTTTTCGTGACGGTGGAACACAACGACGAGGGGTGGGATCACTACGCCGACGCCTGGGTGGTTGTCAACGCCGATTCAGGGGAGGTGTACGGTGAACGCGTACTCGTTCATCCCCATGAGACGGAACAGCCCTTCACCCGGGAGCTGAAGGGCGCTCCTCATGCATTAACCCTCCCGGGCGTTCTTTAGCGCGGTGGCCCACCACGCAAGCTGGTCGAGCATCTCTGCGGCGAGCGGTTCCAGGTAGGTGAACTCTCTCACCTCCTTCTGACCCTGCATCAACGCCATAAAATCGCCACCCATGATAAAGACCGCGTGCCGCACCGGCGCCATCTGAAGCTCTATCGCGATCTCCCGCAGATGCTGTACTGCCCGGGTACCACCGGCGGAACCGTACCCGAAGAACGCCGCCGCTTTGCGTCCCCATTCGGGATACGCGTAATCAAGGGCGTTTTTCAGCACCGCGGGAACGCTGTTGTTGTACTCGCCGGTGACGAAGATGTACCCGTCGAACCCGGCGATCTTTTTCTGCCATGCTCGGGCAACTTCGTTGGTCGAGGGAACGAACGCGTTCGACGCCGCTTCGTCAAAAAAGGGCATCGGGTAATCCCGGAGATCGACAACCTCGAACTCCATATCGCTTCGCTGTACCGCCTGCTCCATGAACCACGCCACCGGCTTGTCCGCGACGCGGGCGGCCCGGGTTGTTCCGATGATTACGCCGATTTTCGGTGTTGCCATGTCATACTCCTCCTGAATGGTAATCTCTAACGCCCGTAGGCTAACTAATTATAAGTTAATATATTAATGTAAGTTTGGTGCGGCAAATCGGTTTTTCGGAGTATACTCGTACTATGGACGATGGAGTGTACTGCGAGCAGTTCCAGCGTACGGTGGAGTTGATCGGCAGTCGATGGACCGCTTCGGTCCTTCGGGCGCTTCTCGGAGGGATCGATCATTTCAGCGAGCTTCGTGCGGCAATTCCCGGTCTGAGCGACCGGATGCTCGCGGAACGGCTGCGGGAGCTCGAACGGGAGGGGATCGTTGAACGCGTCGTCATCCCGGAAACGCCGGTCCGGATCGAGTACCACCTGACCGAAAAGGGACGTGCCCTTGCTCCGGTCATGAACGCATTTGTGGAATGGCTCCAGAGGTGGGGCGACGGCGCTCCGGCGCCGCTTGCAGGAGGACATTGAAGGTGTCGGATATTTCGCGGACGACGATATCTCTTCCGGGGAGCGAACGGATTACTCTTGTTTGCCTGTCCGGTCTCACCGGAAGCGGCAAACGTGACACGATCGAGACGCTGGTTCAATGCGTCGTCGAAACGGTGCCGGAGATACCCCCCTCCGCAACGGAGATGACCGAAGCGGTCTTCGTTCGGGAATCGCTCGGATCGACCTCCGTTGGAGACGGTGTCGCCTTTCCCCACGCCGTCGTTCCTGCTGTAGTCGACAGCGTCGTCTGCGTTGCGGCAGCGGCGGAACCGATTCTGTGGGATCCGCCGGATAAAGAGGTGCGCCTGGTGGTGCTCTTCGTGGGCGGCCCCGAATCACACCTGCCGGTGATGTCTCAGGTCGCCAGGGCGCTCCGTCGGACGGAGCTTGTCGAGACGATCGACACGGGAACCGGTGTGCCCTCCGCAATGTCTGCGGAGGAGATCTCTCAAACGCTTCGGAGTGCCCTCGGCGCGTCTCCGGAGGTCAGATTTCCCGCGGACCACGCATGGAATCGCCGGATGATTGAATCCGCCGTTGCGATGAGGAGAGTCGACGACGGGATCGCCGTTGCGCTCCTGACCCCGACGTTCTCCGATCTGACTACGCTCTTCGACGATCCCCTTTCGAGGGAGATCGAGTACTTCCTGTCGGAGACCGGCAACGCAGGACCTGCTTCGGGGAAACCGACGGACACGAGAGACGCCTCCGGTGTCGGGAACACCTCCGGCGCCGCAGATGGCGAGTCGGCGGGTATGTCTCACGCATTTGGCGCCGCAGATGATGAGTCGGCAGGCAAGCCCCGCGCGCCCGGGGGCACCGCCGTGAATCTGAAGATCCTTCCCTCCCGGCGGACCGGCGACGGCGCGCTCCACAACATCCTCGAGCGGGAGTACGGCCGCGGCGTCTTTTCCGATCTTACATCTCTGGTGGTGATATGGGGCGTACCGGGAAGCAACCGGATCACGCGACTGTTGCTTCATCACTTCGGGGCGGTGAGTCCCGTCTCGCTGCCTCCGGACGTTTCCGACTTCGTGTTCGCCCGGGTGATGCAGCTTGCCCGGGATATCGCGATTGAGGGGCGGGAGGGGAAACCGGTAGGGGCGTCCTTCGTACTCGGGGACGTGAACGAGATCCAGGCTTACACGACGCAGATGATCATCAACCCCTTCTCCGGGTGCCCCGAAACGGAACGGAATATCCTCGACCCGAGCCTCGAGGAGACGGTGAAAGAGTTCGCCAAGATCGACGGGGCGTTTGTGGTTCACGGCAACGGTCTGATTGAAGCGGCGGGGACCTATCTGTCGGTACCGCGGCAGACGATGGAACACGACGCGGGACACGGCGCGCGACACACATCCGCGCAGGGTATCACCGCGGTATGCGACTGCGTCGCCATCGTGGTCAGCGAGTCAACCCGGCGGATCAGCGTGTTTCGCCGGGGAGAGCGGGTCGAGGTGGTGTAGAAGACGTCCGGGACCGCCTCACCACGGCGTCCTCCTCTTCGGTCGCAACTTCGGAAACGTCCCGCAGGACCTGACCGTTGCGGTGGAGCTGGAGTAGGGCGCGTCGGGATAACCCTGTGCTACAGGTCCTCCGGTCGAACCGCGATGTGGAGGCCTTTGAAACGGATCGATTCAACCCCGTCACGGAGGTCTGCCACGGTCGGGAGTCCGTAGGTTCCGTCGTCCTTGAGGATGTATACGAATAGCTCCAGTGTGTCGGGGTTGATGATCCAGTATTCGGCAACGCGGTGCTCTTCGTAGAGTTTGCGTTTTTCCGTCTGGTCCTTCATCGCCGTGCCGGGTGAAAGCACCTCTATAACGAAGTCCGGGGCGCCGCGAACCCCTTCGTCAACGAGTTTTTGGGGATCGCACACGACGAATGCATCGGGTTGTACGATCGTGTCGATACTGTCGAGGTCATCAACGGCACTGTTGTCGGCCGTGACAGGATCTGCGTTCCGGTCGAGAAAAAGATCGATCGGCGCGATGTGGGGACGGCACTGTTTTCCCGCGAAGAACGAGTCCAACTGGCCGGCGATCTGGATGACGATCGCCTGATGAATTCGACGGGGCGCCGGGCTCATACTGTACGGGGTCCCGTGGATCAACTCCCATCGTTCGTCCGCAGGCCACCCGCGGTAGTCGCGATAGGTGTACCGTTCTGATCGTTTGACCGGGCTCGTCCCGCGTATGATATCCTTCACAGGTCTATGTTATACCGGATTTCCGGGAGAAACATAGTGCGTTCCGGAACCGGCGCATCCTGCTCCGTACTACAAACAGCGCAGGTTAGTGCGCGACGTCGCGCAGATGGTCGGTCATCGCGAGTACCAGCGGCCGGAGGCGGTCGCGATCGGCGTTACGACCGGTAGCCCCGCGAGCAGGTTGGACACCGCGGTGGACGGAAGAGTACTCCGCAGACCGTCAGTTCCAGAGGATCCTTTTCCGGAGACGGTCAGTCGTAGCCAACCGGAGTACCGGTTGTTATGCTGGTGGATACGTGGATTGTATACACAATTCTGTTGCAGAATTGGCGCAACTGTCTATGGCGGACGACGTAGATACGACCGGTGCGGTTTGCCGGACGCAAATACGGCCGGTGAATCGAAGTAGGTCCGTTTTCGCAACACAATTCTGGATACAAGGGGAGATATGGCAAATACGGCGTGTATTACCGGCGGGACGAGCGGGATCGGTCGCGCTTACGCGGTGGCCCTGGCACAAGAGGGACACGATCTGATCATTACCGGGCGGCGAAGAGATCGTCTCGAGGAGCTCGCGAGGGAGTTGCGAGAGGCGCAGGGGGTGTCGGTGGAGGTGTTCGTCGGGGACCTGGCGGACCCGGCGGTGACGACTGAGCTGGCGGACCGCCTCGCGAAGCGGGAAGATCTGACGATGCTGATCCACAACGCGGGATTCGGGCATCGTGACCGGTTTTTCGGGACGCATTCCGCGGCGTTGCGGGATATGGGGGAGGTGCACATGCAGTGCGCGGTGGCCCTGGTTCGTGCGGCGGTACCGGTGATCTGTGCGAACGCGGAGGCGAGGGTTCGGGGAGCGAACGGTACCGCGGCGGCAGCAACGGAGCCGGCGGCAGCAACGGCGGCGGAGGCGAGGGGGACGGAGGCGCGTGCGGCGGCAGCAACGGAACCGGCGGCAGCAACGGCGGCGGAGGCGAGGGTTCGGGGAGCGAACGGCACCGCCGGGACCACGGAAACGACACCGCCTCCGGGGCAGGCTCTTCCACGTCACCCTCCGGGGACGGCTCCCGTACCATATCCCCCGGGGGTAATCCTGGTTTCCTCCCTCGCGGCGTTTCTGCCGGTACCGGGGCCGGCGATGTACACGGCAACGAAAGCGTTTCTCGTCAACTTCGGGGAGGCGATCTCCCCGGAGCTCGCCTCAAAGGGGGTGCGGACGCAGGTCGTGTGCCCGGGATTCACCCACACCGAATTTCACGACCGCCTCGAGTGGTCCGCCGAGGCCCGGCGAAACCGGGGACCGGTGCGGTGGATGGCCGCCGAGACGGTGGCGAGACGGTCCCTCCGGCGTTTCCGACGACGCGGGCCCTGGGCGCGGCCCGTATACATCCCCGGCTCGTGGAACCGGCTCGTCAGGATCGTGATGCGGGTGATCCCGCGGCGGGCCCTCGCCGCGGTGAAGTAACGCCAATACGCGCCGCGACAGGATGAGACCGGCGCCGGCCGCGGTGAAGTGAGGCGGGGACGGGCTGTGATGAGATGACGCCGATACCCGCCGCAGCGAAACGAAGCCGCTCTCAGTACCCGGCGCCCTCGATGTGTTCGGTAATGAACCGGACCGATTGGTGGAGGAGCTCAGTTTCTGCCTCGGTGAGCTCGTACTTCAACTCCTGAATTACCCCTTCTCTTCCGATGATCCGCGGATAACTGAACGCAGTCTCCCGGAACCCCTCAAAACCACGGGTAACGGCGGTGATCGGCAGAATACGACGTTCGTTCCGGAGAATCGCCTGGGTGATCGTGGCCACCGCCTGGGCGACGGCGTAAAAGGTGGAACCTTTCGCCTGGATGATCTGTTGCGCCGCTTCCCGGACGTAGCGAGTCGCCTCGTCCTGCAGTTCCTCGTCGTCACACCCTCCCGCGCAGATCTCGCAGAAGTCCGACGCCCGAACGCCCCCGAAGGTCACGTTGGACCATGCCGGGAAGGCGGTATCTCCGTGCTCGCCGATGACATAGCCGTGAATGTTCTGAGGGTTGATGTTGCATCGCCGGGCGAGGAACGTGCGGAGCCGCGCGGAATCGAGGACCGTTCCGGAACCGATCACCTGTCGCATCGGGAGGCCGCTTTCCCGATACGCGACGTAGGTCAGTACGTCGACAGGGTTGGTTACCACCAGAATCACGCCTCGAAAACCGGACTCCATGAGAGATCGCACCATCGACTTCATGATGCCGACATTCCGGTCCAGGAGCTCCGGACGACTCTCATCGGGGCGCTGTTTGGCGCCGGCGGTGATGATCGCTACCTCCGCATCGGAGCACGCCTCGTAACCACCGGCGTAGATCGTGCTCGTGTTGCTCAGCGCCATCCCCTGAGTGAGGTCGAGAACCTCCGCTTCCGCCTTCTCCGAATTGAGATCAACGAGGACGATCTCGTTGGCCAGCCCCCGGTTCGATATGTTGTATGCGATCGTGGCGCCGACGGAACCGGCACCGATTATCGCGATCTTGTTCTTGATCATTCTGGTACTCTCCTGATTGTACAAACATACCGAGAGTTGACCCCTTCCGTCTCCCGTTACCGCGGATCTTCTCCGTTCCGTATCGCCTCGCAGAAGGCAGCTACGCTTTGCCTGATCTGGTCCCGGATCGGTCGGATGTACGCAAGTTTCTCCTCCAGCGTCCCCGTCGCCTTCGAGGGGTCCGGGAAGGGCCAGTGGAGGCGCTTCTTTTCCGCCGGGAAGATCGGGCACCGCTCCGCCGCTTCGGGATCGCAGACGGCGATAACATAGTCGAAACTGTGCCCCTCCCGATGGAGGTCCAGGGCGCTCCGGGTCGCCTTGCCGGTGATGTCGATCCCGTCCTCTTTCAGGAGTTCCACGACGACCGGGTTGAGGGTGCCCGGTTCGATCCCGGCGCTGGTTACCTCGAGAAGGTCGCCACATCCGGCGCGGAGATACTCTTCGGTCATCTGACTCCGGGCGCTGTTGTGGATGCAGATCGCGAGAACGCGGATCGGTGTGTTCCGCGCCGGACCGGTCCCGTTGGTACCGCCGGTCGCGGTCGCCCGGCTTTCATGGTGCGCGGGGGGTGCAGGATTGGCAGGTTTCATCGGTGGTGCTCCTCTCGGTAGATTTCTACAAATTCCCTGACTTTCTCTTTTATCTGATCCCGTACCCCTCGCGTCTGATCGATGATCTCTTCTTCGGTACCGGTGAACCGGGACGGATCAGGAAAGGGCCAGTTGAGGCGACGGACCGGACCGGGGAAGACGGGACAGCCCTCCTCCGCCTCCCTGCTGCAGACGGTAACGACGTAGGTGTAGGTGTTGCCCGCCTTGTACAGGTCGAAGACGCTTTGCGGGGTCTTGTGAGATATGTCGAAGCCGTCCTCAGCGAGGACGCGGACGACGTAGGGGTTAAGCGTCCCGGGGGTCAGTCCCGCGCTCTCGACGTCAAAAATGTCTCCGCCGAACTGCCGCAGATACGCTTCCGCCATCTGGCTTCGCGCGGTGTTGTGGACACAGATGAAGAGAACCTTCCGTTTTTCTTCGGTATCCATGGGATCCTCCTGAGTTTTATATTCCTCCGGAACGTATCCGGCGGTATACGTGACGACGCACTTCCCGTTCTCCCGCAGTTCCAACCGCCATCGAAGGCGGTCCAGATCGTGGGGCCACCGTTCCTGCGCCGATTCGTCGGTGACAATCAGACCGAAGATCCCCTGCAACGGGGCTCCGGGAACCGGAAGGGGGGTGTAGAACCGCAGCTTTCCCTCCTGTGTCTCCGTCACGAGACCCGTCGCTGCCAGCCGGCGGAGTGCCCGGGAGACGGCGTACTGCGGCTTGCGTACGATGTCTACGATCTCGGCGACGCACAGCGGCGTCTCTGCGGCGAGCAGAACCCGCACAATCCGGTACCGCGTCTCGTCTCCCAGCGCCTGGAACAGATCTATGCTTTTCAAAACATATGTAATATAACGCATATGTTTACCGCTGTCCAGAGTTGGATCGGAACTTTTCGCGGGCCTGTGGTACTCGGGAATTTCAATCGAACCATCCGGTTCTGCGAAGCGATCGCCCGTGTACCGGAGACCGTCCCGGATCGTGGAGATTTCGATTCCTGCGTTGTAACCGTACCCGTTCTCTCTTACACTTTCCGTATGGATCTCGACCGCCTTTCCTTCGTTCGTGTGTGCACCGTATCGTTCGTGGTGGCAGTGGCCGGGAACTTGCGGAGCGCCAGGGAGGGCGGCTGGAAATCGCCGGCGACGTCGGTCGGGGCACGACGGTAACGGTCACGCTACCCCGGAACTCGTAACACAGTAGCCGGGGACGCTCCGTTTTCGTACCTTACCTGCGGGAGCAACACAGATGGGACCGTTGTACACACTCGGGAAGACAAGCATCGCCGTCACGCCGATCGGACTCGGATGCTGGCAGTTCTCGCGGGCAAAAGGGCTCGCCGGGCGGTACTGGCCCTCGATCCCGCAGGAGACGGTGCGGGAGATCGTCAAGGCGACCCTCAACGGCGGGATCAACTGGTTCGACACCGCCGAAGTGTACGGAAACGGCGCTTCCGAGCGTTCTTTGGCGGAGGCGCTCCGCGCCCTCGGGATAGAACACGACCGGTACGTCCTTGCCGACAAGTGGTTCCCGGCGTTTCGCTTCGCCGGGTCGATCCACACGACGTTCCCGGAGCGCCTTCGCGCCCTCGACGGCATCTCGATCGATCTGCACCAGATCCACCAGCCCTTCAGTTTCTCCAGCGTGGAAGAACAGGTCGCCCGGATGGGTGAGCTTGTGCGACAGGGGCGAATCCGCGGGGTAGGGGTGAGCAACTTCAACGCCGAACGGATGCGAAAAGCCCACGCACGCCTTGGCGTGGAAGGGTTACCCCTCGCCTCAAACCAGATGCGTTACAGCCTCATCGACCGGGAGATCGAGCGAAACGGCGTCCTCGACGCCGCCCGGGAACTGAAGATCTCGATCATCGCGTATTCACCCCTCGCGCAGGGACTGCTGACCGGGAAGTTCCACGATGGCGATTCTTTGCGCCCGACGGCGCCGCGAAAGTGGCTGAAGCGGTTCAAGCCCGAAGGACTCGCCGCAACGGCGCCACTGATCCGGGAGTTGCGGAAGGTTGCCGATGCACACGACGCTACCCCCGCCCAGGTCGCCCTTGCCTGGGTCACCCGGCGCCACGGTGAACTCGTCGTCGCGATTCCCGGGGCAAGTTCCGTCGCCCAGGCGCGGTCGAACGCCGCGGCCCTCGGTGTGACCCTGACCCCGGCAGAGCTCGATCTCCTCGCCGACGCAGGGACGGAGGCGGAACAGCGGTTGAAAGGGTAGCCGGCGCGGGGACGGAGGCGGAGCAGCGGTTGAAAGGGTAGCCGGCGCCGGCTTATCCGGCGCCGAATCCCGTTACAACGGCTTGATCGGAATGCAGATATCCACCGTGAAGGTCCGGCCGATCTCGTCGGTCAGCTCCGCTTCCGGATCGGTATCGATGTACCTCTCGTAGCAGATACGATCGTCGGGCTGGTACCCGCTGTCCGGCAGCCACACGCCGTAGACCCAGCTCCAGGCACCGCCGAACTGGGTCGCGTCCACGAGAAACCGTGCCTCCGCGTAGGTGCCGGCGGGGATCGTCAGCTTGCCGATCTCGCCGGATACGACGGTATCCGCGGGAACGGGGATTCCACAACTGATCCGCAGTTTCTCCGGTTCCACCGTGTCAGGATCGTCGTGATAGATCACGATCTCCTCGGTGACACCCCGGGTGATCAGCTTTCGCGGTGCGGCCCACTGGTACAGCGTGGTGAAGAGGCGCTGGAAGAGCCCTTCGTCACCGAAGTAGGGACCGGTGTGTCGGACGTACGCGATCGTGAGGTCCGGCTTTTCCATGACGGACACCTTCTGAGCGGGGATCGGTTCCATTGACAGTTCTGGCATATCGTTACTCCTTGTTACTTGTGATATGCCCGTATCGTATCCGGCATCCCCGACGCGTGCTGTGCCGGAGTTGCGATCGGGTATGCTTACCTTGCGATCTTTCATCGTGAGGTCCCGCCGGTACGTACGGTACCGGCTTGGAGTTATTCCGTGTGCGTTTCGAAACGCCCGGGAGAACGCCGCCATATCGGAAAACCCGACGGACAGTGCGATATCGGTGATCGAACGGTCCCGGTGCGCCACGACGAGCATCGCCGCCTTCTCCAGTCGCAGTCTCTGAACGTACTGGCCGGGGGTCTCGCCGACGTAGGCGAGAAAGATCCGGTGGAAATGGTACTTTGAAAACGCCGCCACCCCCGCCAGAACATCGAGGGGGAGGGGATCCGCAAGGTGGGAATCGATGTAGTCCATCGTACGGTTGATCCGCTGAATATACTCGGCACGTGATGCGTTCACCTCTCCGCCTCCCAGAGGATCACTTCGGACCGGTCGGGGTCAGCCGCGTCGGCGGACGGAGAGGATCTCAAGGAAACGGTATTCTCCGCCGGTCCGGGTGATGTCTCGCCTCCATCGTGGGAGACTCCCCGGGTCACCCTCACCGGCGACGCCAGGACGTACCCCGCGACGGAATCGCCGTATTCGCCGGCGTACGCGTCGATCCGGTACGTCACCGTAATGTCGAGGGACACATCGTCCCGGGCGGGCCCGGCAGCGGCGCCTGCGCCGTTTCCCGACGCATCGGACCCGCCGTCGCCGGGTGTCGGTATCGTGACCGGTATCGACAGGGAGATCGAAATCCGGGATCCGCCGACCGCGTCGGACCGGTTTCTCATCGCTTCCTCCGGATCGCACGGATAACGGCGCGCCCATCGCGGCTGAGCGCCACCGATATCACCGGGAAGAGAAGGGTGATCGGGACGACCCGGATCGCCGCGGTGCCGACGAACGCCAGGGTTCCGCCGTCGAATACCGGGTGTACCCGGAGCCCCGTACGGCGATGGAGCGCCTGAACCAGCGTATACACCTCGCCCCAGAGGATCCCCGTATCGGCGGGGTCGTCGAGCCCCGCGTACAGATCGCCGTCGGCGGTGACGACAAATCGGCCGAGTAATCTGCGCAGGAAGGTGACGACGACCCGGGCTATCCGCGGGATATCCGCAGCTGCCAGGGACAACCCTTTTCCGGACGCGCCGGCTCTGTCCCCACGGTCACCTCGCCCTTCCTTGCCGCCGGTCGTTCCGCTCTCGCCCTCAGCCGTTCCGCTCTCGCCCCCGGTGGACGAACCCGGTTTTCGCCGGAGCGGGATGCGTACCGCGCCGAAAAGCCACACGAAATCTACCCGGGTACTCGGTGTATCCCCGGGCCCCTGCGGACCTTGAACGCTTCGCGTGGCTCCCGCAGTCCGGGTGCCCCCGCTTTCCCGGAGCGAACGATCACCGGTGACGCGGGCAGAGACGGGTACCGTCAGAAGCACCCCGCACAACGCGACGATACCGAGAAGAACGATCAGAATGATCTTCAGCACCGTGAGGACGATCATCGGTGATTACGGGAGCGACCGCGGCTTCGAGGGCGCGCCGGCGCCCTACTAGCTGGACTTGCCGGTTGGAGTGCCGCCCGCGGTACCGTCGTCTCCCGTTTTCCCGTTCGACCTTTCCTTCCCGGCACCCGTTCCCTTCTCGTCCATCACCCGCTGCGCGATCGCAGCTACCGACTCGATCAGGGCCGACGAGCTCTGCTTCACCGGTTCCACCCGAACCCCGCTCGCATCGGCGATCACCAGCGCCACCGGCCGGATACCGCCGCCGGCGCCGGCTCCCTCGCCCGACTCGGAGGCGCTTTCAACGCTGCCGCCACCACCAAACCCGAAGCCGACGCTCATGAGGGGGACGATCGTCGCATCACCGATTCGTATCGCCTCTCCGATGACGCGGTCTCCCGTGAGAAGCGTCTTGATCTGTTCCACCGTTGTCGTGATTATCCGTTCCGTGTCTGCCATTCCGGTTCCTCCTGTTCTACGATACACCGATTGTAACACCGGTCGGTGAGAATTATGTTACGTCAATACAAACGCGATCGCCAAAGGGGGAAGGCTGAGGCGATCCGGTATCGCCGCCGGATCGGGTATCGCATCCCCCGTCGGTGCGTCGTCGGGGCCGAGGGTGATCCCGTTGATACGCACCGACGTATCCGCGGCATCACCGGTGATCACCCATCCGGCGCCTCCGGAGGGGACCTGGATCGCCGCCTTCGCGTCGGTGTCGGAGTTGATGATCACCCAGGCACGACCGGGGAGGCCGTCGGCGCGGGAGTGGCAGTACACCCGGAGGAGAGGATCCAGGTATTCAAGGCGGTACACCGCGGTTCCCATCGTTCGCTTCCACAGGATCGACAGCCAGTAGTCCGGCCGCGGTGCGAGCTCCCGGGTCGAGAGAAGCCCGTAGTCGCCGCCGACCAGTGCCTGCCGCACAACCCCGGCGGTGCCCTCCTGTGCCATCGCTCCGAGATGATCGAGCCACCAGAGCCCCGCCATATACCGGTCCGAGCGTCCCGGCTCGCCGCCGAAGAGAGCGTGCCCCGTCTCACTCAGCCAGACCGACGGTACCTCGGCGTGTCGTGCAAAGCGTCGTACCCGGCTCGCCCGGTACCGCGCGGAGGCGCGGGCGATCGTCTGCCGACGGACGCTGCTCTTCCACCGTCGCGTCGCGATGCGCCCCCGGCGGCTCTGAAACGGATAGTAGTGCCAGCTCAGAATCTCGAGATCTGCTCCCAGTCGCCGGGACACCGCGGACATGATCGGTCCTGGTTCGCCAAGGACTGGCCACACCGCTGCGGCGGGACCGGCACACCGCGCATCAGGCGTATACCTCCCGGCAATCTCCCGGAAGAGGCGATAGTCCGTCGCGTACTGCGCCGCGGTGACCCGTGTCCGGGGACCGAAGATGAAGGGAAACCCGTTGACCTCGTTCCCGAGCTCCCAGATCGTCACCGGGTCCCCTGCGGCGGCAACCTCCGCGGCAAACCGCTCAAAACTCCCGGGGGTCCATCGACCCGACCGATCGCGACTGCATCGTCCGGCACAGACCGTCACGAAAAGGGACATCCCCGCTGCGTCGGCGAAATCGGCGATCTCCCGCCAGCGACCGGTGGTGAGGACCGACGGGCACCCCGTACGTCCCGAAGGATCGGCGAAGGACATCCGGTCCGACTCGCTTCCCCCGAGGCGGAGCGTCGTCGGTCCGAGGCCGGCAGCGGCGGTGCGGAGCGTCGGGTTTGCGAGATCCAGAGGCGTTGCCGCTACCGAACCGAACCCGCGATGGGAGCGTTCGCTTCCCTCCCACCACCGCTCACCGAGAATGAGCGCCCAATCGATCGCGAAGGAGAGGAAATGTTCTTCCGTGGTAAACCCGACGTGGTTCGGGGCGCGGGTAAGGTCAAAGTGGTGCACCCGGCACATGATAGAAGAATTTCCGATTCCCGCAAGAGGTGCGTCGGGAACCCTTGCCGAGGGACGTTGCTTTTCCAGCGACGCACCCGCCGGACCCGGAAAAACGGCATTGTCATTTCCCGGATGATGCAGTAGCATCAGATGTATGAGAACCACTCTCGACATCGATCAGGACGTGCTGATCACCGCGAAGGAGATCGCCCGGAAAGAGAAGAAGACCGCGGGGCAGGTGATCTCCGAGCTCGCCCGGCGAGGATTCTACGGGCGTACACCGGAGGCGTCGGAAGCGTTCCCGCGGTACCGGACGCAGCACGGTGTGCCGGTCCTCCCTCCGACGGGACACCTCGTCACGGAGGAGACGATCCGACAGATTCGCGACGACGAGGAGATCTGATGCGCTCCCTCCTGGACATCAACGTCATCATCGCACTCCTCGATGCGGACCACGACTTTCATCACCGCGCCCACCGATGGTGGGCCGGAGAGATCGATAACGGTTGGGCGTCGTGTCCTCTGACAGAGAACGGGGTGATCCGTATCATGTCCCATCCCTCCTACAACCCGCGACGGATCCTCAAACCGGAAGACGTCGTTGGACTTCTGCGCACCTTTACCGCCGGCAGCGACCACCAGTTCTGGCCCGATAGCGCCTCCTTCCTCGACGGTACCGCGATCAGACCCGAAAACGTTCTCGGTCCCCGGCAGGTGACGGACCTCTACTTGCTCGCACTGGCGACCTCCCGGGGCGGCCGGCTCGTGACGTTCGACGAATCGATCCACCGTAGCGCCGTCGTTTCCGCTACCGCCGCGAATCTTGTGGTGATCTGACGAGCTCACATGAGTTGGAAATGGTCGGGCTCTCCCCGGCCAGGGAGGTAGCGTCCTGTACCCCCTGGCGATCGTGTCGGCGTGTTAGGGTTTGACCGCCTCGACTACCACGAATCCTCCGTCCCCGTGACCCGGGCGAACACCCTGTACCCCGTCGATTTCATCGAGCATACCGAACACGGTTTGCCGGACGCTGAGGATCTCGAATCCCGCCTGCCGGAGAAGGGTCGCCACCTCCTCGGCGCCGTAGAAGGTGGCATCCCGGTAGAAGACGTTCTCCTCCTTGAACTCTTCGTAGACCCGACCCAGGGGCGAATCCTGATCGACGAATCCCATGATCGCCCGTCCTCCCCGTTGGAGTACGCGAAACAGCTCCCGCGCCGTCGCGGCGGGCGCGCTCCGCCATGACCTCCGACGGCTCGAGCCCGCGGGGGATCCCCA
>JBKHFT010000041.1:0-22641 GCA_046540055.1 Alkalispirochaeta sp. | reverse complement strand
CTGAACACATCTGTGGTAGCGAGGAGGAACGAGAGCTCTTCGGTGTTGAGGTTGTCGATCATCTCACGGTCGATAGTGTACCCCGCTATCTCCGCGAACGCTTCGAGATCCTGTACCGCCGAGTATGCGAGGGCATGGATCTGTCCGGAGTCCTCCCCGTCGGTCGGTTCGTCGTGGAACACTTCGACCTCCGCTTCGAGGTACGGTTTCTCGTCGAACATCTGAACGACCGAAAAACGCTCGGTCCCGACGGCGAGTATATCCATCCGACCGTCGTCGTAGGTGTTGATGACGCTATCCACCTGGGCGAGGCATCCGACGGTCTGAACCGTAGAACCGGTGTGGAGGAGGACGCCGAAGGGGGTGTCGGTATCAATACACTGCTGAATCATCCTCTGGTACCGTTCCTCGAAGATGTGAAGGGGAAGGGGCATGCGCGGAAGAAGCACCAGTCCCAGGGGAAACATCGGTATGCGGTCGGTCTCATCGTCCTTCATCGCTCCAAAAGTACTGACATTCGGTGACGTCGCAAAGCATGGCGTCCCATGGTACACAAAGGGCGAGACTGGTTCGTTGTCGGTGGTCCCCGACGATACGCGGTTGTGGTACGATCCCCGCCATTCCGGGAGAGAGCGGGGGTCGGTTATCCCTTTTCGAGCCCGAGTCGCTCCGCTTCGATCTGCTCCCAACGCTGATGGAGTTGGTTCCGACGCGATTCGTTCGCGGTGAGGCGCTGCTGGAGAACCTGCACGCGGGTGCCGTCGCGGTAGTTTTCCGGACTGGAGAGCTCCTCCTGGATGATCTGGTGCGATCGTTCCAACGCCTCGAGATCATCCATGATCGCAGCTTCTTCCCGTTCGAGCACCCGGATGCGGCCTTTTCGACGCTTCTGCTCTTCGTAGTCGATCGACCCGACGGATTGCGATTCCTGCGCCGCCGGAACCGCCCGGAGGGTATTCTCGTCATTCAGAAACACCGATCCGAGACGAGCTCCCTCGAACTCACGGAACGTTCCCGGATAGAGTTGCCAGTGATCACGAGGGATCTGCTCGCCGTCCCGGTCCGTCGGCCAGAGTGCAAGGACATCCGTCGAAACGCGTCTGAGGAAGTCGCGGTCGTGGGAAACGACGATCACCGTACCGTCGTATTGGGAGAGCGCCGCTGCGAGGACGTCCTGGCTGGTCATATCCAGATGGTTTGTCGGTTCGTCGAGGATGAGAAGGTTCGCAGGACGTACGAGGAGCGTCGCCATCACGACGCGGCTCCGCTCGCCGCCACTCAGCACCTCGAGAGGCTTTTCCACGCTGTCGCCGGAGAAGAGAAACGAACCGAGAATATCCCGCACCTGGGGACGCGCCTCATCGGTTGCGGCGGCGAAAACGTATTCGATAACGGAGAGTCCCTCCGGCAGTGTATCTGCGCTGTCCTGGGCGAAATACGCGAGGGAGACACCGGTGCCGAACCGGATTGATCCTTCATCGGGACGGTCCGTCCCGGAAAGCAGACGCAGCAGTGTCGACTTCCCGGCACCGTTGAGACCGACAACGGCAAGACGTTGTCCCCGTCGAAGGGTGAATCGCAGGTCTCGCAGTACCCGATGGCTCCCGTAGGACTTGCCGACGCCGTCGACGTCGAGAACGACGGACCCGCTGTGGAGCGCCGGCGGTATCGAGATCGATATCGGTCTGAGGTGTTCCGGCAGTTCGATGAGGTTGATCTTATCGAGAGATTTCACCCGACTCTGGACCTGCCGCGCTTTGCCGGCGGTTGCGCGAAAACGTCGGATGAAATCTTCCTGACGTTTGATCTCTCGTTGCTGCGCCTCCCACGCCGCATAGAGCTGGACGAGTTCCGCTCTTCGCTGCCCTTCGTAGGTGGTGTAGGTGCCGGTGAAGCGTCGCAGTCCGGCGTTGAACAACTCGAAAACCGATGTGACCGTGTCATCGAGAAAGGCGCGATCGTGTGAGACCAGAAGGAAACCGCCGGAAAAATCGCGGAGAAAGGCGCTGAGCCAGAGGCGCGCTTCCGAGTCGAGGTAGTTCGTCGGCTCGTCGAGAAGGAGTATTTCCGGATCCACGAGGAGGCTTTTCGCGAGAGCCGCACGCATTCGCCACCCGCCGCTGAGATCTCCGAGGGGACGACGGAAGTCGTCGGTGGTGAATCCGAGACCGGAGAGGACGCGCCCGATTCGGCCTCTTCGTGCGTAATAGCCCGAGCTCTCGAGATGGTGATCGATCTCCGCCATCCGGGTGAGAGCTGCTTCGTCGTCTGGTGTACCGGCGAGAACGGCGGCGGCACGGTCGCGTTCGGCCAGCAGTGCGTGATCGACGGCGTACCCCTCCTCAGCGAACTCGAGTACCGTCGTGGCGAGGGGTACCTCGCTTCGTTGGGGCAGGTATTCAACGGTAACGGAGCGACCCTTGGTGATCGTTCCCGTGTCGGGGTGCTCGAGTTCCGCGAGGACTTTCAGAAGCGTTGTCTTTCCGCTTCCGTTTGCCCCGACCAGGCCGCCTCGGGTTCCCGCGTCGATCGTAAGGGTAATATCGGAGAGAACGGTCTGGGTACCGTAGGAAAGGGTGACACCTACCGCGGATAACATCGTCCTGGGCCGTCCGGTTCGCTATCGGTCGGTAAACCGGAAAAAGATCACGATCGGAGAGATCGGTTCGTCGGTCACGATGTTCGACTCGTCTACGAGCCGGGACGGTACATACACGAAACGAACCCCGTCGTCGGTGAAGGAGTAGAGGAACACCACCGGTGAAGCGGCGTTGATCAGCTCCAGTGCACCATCGTACCGGCCGAGAAGGTCGTCGGCGAGATGCAGAGCGAACTCGAACCGACCGCTCCCGTTGAAGCCGGTGGGGAGCACCGCCGGTACGAGTCGCTCATAACCGGTCCACGTGATCGCTCCGCGGTCGGTGAGCTCCATCGTCCCGTAGGCGGTGCTGACCAGAGTAGAACCGCGGTTGTAGAGCTCCTCGAACAGCGCTTCTCTTCGTTCCCGTTCCGCTTCGATGATCACCGGTATTTCCTCCTCGAAGAGGACAAAATCGGCGTTCCGGCGTCGCCCGTTTTCGAGGTACCCGACCTCTATCCGTTCCGGTGAGGTAAGGGTCACCGTCAGATCGGTACCTTCAAACGTGATAACCCGGTCCTCGTCGCTGTAGTAATCGACATAGTCGAAGGTCCGCTCGATCTCCGGAAGAACCAGACGGAACCGTTGATTCGCGGGATCTCCGAAAAAGCCGAAGCGCGGTGAAAACTCGTCGAGAGCGATCCTGCCGGATGAGACCATCCTTGGAAAATAGTCGGGGCGCCAGATTGTCGCGGCGATGTCCCGGACGATTCGGTCGGTGTTGTCGAACTCCTCAGCGGGGTCAAGAGACCGGCCTGCCGGCCCGGTCAGCTCCATGTAATAGCCGAAGACCCACCCGGTCAGCCCTTCCCGGGTCAACACATGGTACCAGTAGTCGATGAGACCCGCCTCGTCGGACTCCTCTTCGAGGCGACCGATGATCTTCATCAGTTCGCCGTCCCGGAGTCGGTACATCCGAGTGCTCGTACGATCCGGCTGCTCCCGTACGGGTAACGCGGTCCTGAGGCTTCGTCCGTAGGCGTCGGTCCACGGAGCGTATTCCTCGGCGTATGCCGTCGCGACTTCGTAGTCATCAAACTGAATAACCCGCCACGTCTCCACGAGGAATTCCTCGTCGTTGGAGGTGACCCGAATCGAGTTCCCGATCGCTGAATCATCGATCACCTCCAGGACACGTCCCGCTTCGAGAGATGAATCGGTATCCGGCCAGAGGAGGACCGCGTAGCCGTCGGGACCACGGGAACATGAAATCGTCGATGCAAGGATCAATACCACTGTCAGGAACGAGAAGACTCTCTTCATGTCGGCGGTATTTGAACACGCCTGACAGGGGGTGTCAATAATGGGTAGGTGTCAGGGAAGGTGTTACTCTGTAATCCTGATTCGCTCTTCGTTCAGGATTACGAGTATTCTTCCCTCCCGAAGGAGACCTCGATTATGGTCGCTGCCGAGAATCCGGTTCGCATCTTCCTCGGCGATGATAAGATCCGTCGGGTGTATTCCGTACACTTCCCGGGCCATGATTCGGATCGGGTTTCCGCCGATCCGTTCTCGCCAGGGGTCCTCATTCGTCTCGGCGGAATAGGCAACGACTCCACGTGTAGCCACCGCATCGGGATCAATCATGTCCTGTTCCAGGACGGGACGAAGGTTTTCGTCATAAATCTCCGGCAGCAACGCCGGGGCCGGAAAAACGGTGCGATCGGTACCTCTCAACGGTATCGCGTCGGCGGCGTAGATCACCACCCCGGTGAACCGGGTAGTCGGAACCCAGGAGATCACCTCTTCCATCCGAAACGGAATCGTGTGTTCCACGAAGAGCTGAACAAAGTCGGGAAAGATCGGTACGTCATAGACACGCTGGACGCCGGAGAGATCCGGATAGGGGCGGGGCAGTCCCGGTGTTGCCCGTGCCGCAAGGTCGGTGATCTGCGATGCGATCTCGGGGCTTTCAAGTACCACGTCCCGAACGGTCTCGACCGAGTTGACCCGCATCGGGAGAAGCGCCCGAAAGAGCGCATCGGGAAATTCCGACTCGATCCGCTGTTGCGCCCGATGGAGTAATCCCGGCTGGAGGGGAACATCGTCGGGGGCTTCGGCGGACATCGATACGCTCAGCGTTCCCCGCTGCCAGTCGAGGCGGCTTTCCGAGGATATGACCAGCTCCTGCGACGATACCGTCACGGAGAGGAAGAAGAAAAGTATCGACGAAACGAATCGTATCATCGTTACTATTGTCGGCGGCTACATCGACTCGCCAAAATAGATTCCCGCCCACTCCCAGTTACCGTGGATCTCGGGATCCGCGGGGAAGTCAACGCGACGAAAGTAGAGGTACCACGTCGGAATTCGGTGGGACCATCCCCAGGTGCGGAGGAACGCTTCGTTTGCGTTCGACGAGATGTCAAGCTCCTCCGCGTAGCGTACCCGGGAGCGCCTCAGAAAGATCGCGATGTCAAACGTCGGGATCTCGCTGTTTGCGTCGTCCACCTCCTGCTCCCAGGACATCGTGAAGAAGTTCTCTCGTGCCCGGTTCTGGAGAAGAGCAGCGGGATTCTGCGTCCAGAGAGCGTTCTTGATCCGTGCCACCAGGTCATCGAGGTTTTCGTAGGTCCAGTCGCGGCGGGAATCGTAAAACGCGAGGCGTCGCGATGTGTCCTGGTATGCGTCGGGCTCACCGGGTACGCGTGTTCCCGGGTAGGCGAGGAACTCCCGGTAGCTCTCGTACGCTTCGGTCCATCTGCCGTCCCTCTCGTACGCTTTTCCGAGGTAGTACGCGGTAAGTCCTCGATCGATCTGATCGGGATAACGCCGTTTGAGGTACCGCAGATAGCGGATCCGCTCCTCCGGAGGCTCGACCATTTGAAGGAGACGATTTATCGCGACGCGGTGGACCGGAACGGACCGGATCGTGACGTCCGGGTGCGAAAGGAGGGCGCGGCGAAAATACTGCCGCGCCAGCGAAGTGGCTCCCTCTTCCTGGTACAGTTCACCAACGATGGTGAGGTAGTATCCGTTCGCCTCGTCCTCGGGGAAGCGCTGTACGTGGGTGGTGAGAAACGCGATCATTCCCTGGGTACCTGAGCGTTCCCGTTCCACCCGCGCCGCCCGCTCAACGACGGGAAGTGCGGGGATGCCGTCTTGTGCGCGCAGATCATACGTCTCCAGCGCTGTCAGCTCGGTGGTGGAAAAGGGGCGGAAGGAAACTGCGGTCAACGTGAGGAGGATCACAGTGATCACACCGATCGTTACGATGGTATGGCGCATCATCGATGAGAATACTGATCGTTTCCGGTGAGTGCAAGGTGTCACGATCGGCGTGTACCGTTATAATGAATATATGAATCGGAGAGTGCTTTTAGGTCTGTCCCTGGTGGTCGCGGGAGGTGGGTTGCTTCTGGTTACAACCGGGGCGGTAACAGTCGGTGCGATTATCGCGCCGTTGCTCTTCGTTGTTTGCGGAGTGGTGTTGTTCTGGCGCGCCTTTCTTCCCGGCGGGCGTGACGCAAACGCCTTTTCCGGAACCCTCCTTGCCCTGACCGGCGGGTTCTGGATTCTCTGGGAGTCGGTATTACCCGGCGTGAGGGCGAGTATGGTTTGGCCCGTGTTCATGACGATCGTCGGAATCGCACTGATCGTCTACGGCATACGAAAGGGAGAGGAGTACCGCTTCACCCTGGTCGTACCGGGAACCGCGATCGTTGCGATGTCGGGGGTCTTCCTCCTGTTCAGTCTGGAGGTTGTAGAGGCAAGCCTCACCCATGTCGCCGTTGTCTGGTGGCCGCTCATCCTTATCGTGATCGGTATGATGATCCTGACCCGGACCCGTGATCGCGAAGAGTTGCTCGGCGATGAATCCTCGCCGCCGATCGAAGAAGATCTTTTACCCCCCGACACAAAGCGGGACCGTAGCGGATAGGGTGCGGTTCGCCAGGTTCACCTGTGGTGGGGGTTACGAGTCTCCGTGGTTGTTCTCATCACCGTGGCCGTCTCCTTCACCGAGGTCGTCCCCTTCACCGAGGTCGTCCCCTTCACCGTGGCGGTCGTCGAAAAAGATCTCATCGAATCGTAACCATCGGCCGTCCACGGAGGATCTGAAACGAAAGGGAAAGAGAACGCTCCGATACACGTATACCACCACGACGAACGCCACCGTTCCGAGATAAAAATAGATGTCGTGTCCGTTGAAATGGTTGATCGTGTGGGCAACAACGAAAAGAAGAAAGACCCCCAGTCCGAGGTACAACGTCGCCAGACGTTTCTTCGGTGCTCGCCCGTGATGTTTTCGCTGTAATACGTTGAGGATCATCAGACCGATAAATACCCAGTACAGCCGTTCCGCTGCCCACGCGGCGACGGGAGCCGTTGTCTCAAATTCCATAGTGTGTTTCTCCTTCGTTTTTTCGGCACCTGTCGTTTTGCAATTCGGTGACCGTCTGCCCAGCGATGCCTATCTCAGCATTCCCTGTTGTCTCTTGGTATGGTCCAACAGGACAAGATAGGTCATCGCCTCAACGACCGGTACGATCCGTGGGCAGATACACGCGTCGTGACGCCCTTCCGTTCGGATCGTCCGGGCTTCACCGGAAAGATCGACGGTCCGTTGCGGACGCGCGATCGAGCTCGTCGGTTTTACCGCTACGCGGAAGATGATCTCTTCACCGTTTGAGATACCACCTACGATTCCCCCTGCGTTGTTGGAGAGAAAACCGCCCGGCGAAAGCTCGTCGTTGTGCTCGCTTCCGGTCATTTCCGACGCGCGAAACCCGGCACCGAACTCTATTCCCTTTACCGAGCCGATCGACAGCATTCCGTGGGCGATCTCGGCATCGAGCTTGTCGAAGACCGGTTCGCCGAGACCCGCGGGGATTCCGGTCACCCGGCATTCGATGATGCCACCGACGCTGTCTTCCGTCTCCTTGATCGCCTCGATCCGTTTGAGCATCTCCGCCGCCGCGACGGGGTCGCACGCCCGAAGGGGGTTTTTCTCGATTTCGTCGGGCAGATATTCGGTACACTCTACTCCGGCGCTTCGTTTGGTATAAGCGATCACCCTGATGCCCTCGGACTCGAGGATCTTTCGGGCGAGGGCACCGGCGGCGACGCGGCCGGACGTCTCCCTCCCGGAAGCGCGTCCGCTTCCGCGCCAGTCTCTGATGCCGTACTTCTTGAAGTAGGTGTAATCGGCGTGACCGGGCCGGAATTTGTCCTTTATCTCGTCATACGCGGAGGGCTCCGCGTCGGAATTGTACAGGATCATCATCACCGGTGTTCCCGTCGTCTTTCCTTCGAAGATACCCGAAAGGATATGGACCGTATCGGGCTCTTTGCGTGGTGTCGTAATCGACGACTGCCCCGGTTTCCGTCGGTCCAGTTGTATCTGAATCTCCCGCTCCGAGATCTCGACCCCGGGAGTGACACCATCGACGACAACGCCGACGGCGCCTCCATGAGATTCACCAAACGTAGTGATCCGAAAGGCCTGTCCGAAACTGTTTCCTGCCATGATGCGGTATCTTACCGAATAAGTGAGAGAATTACATCACCGATCGATTCGATCGATTCGCCTTCCGTCGGTATCGTAATCTCTGCGGTGTCCCGATAGATCCGTCGTCTCCGGGCGGAGAGTTCGAGGAAGTGTTCCCGGGGCCGTTCCTGATCGAGAAAGGCGGGGACGCCCTTCACACTGATTCGGGTCCACAGAAGCTCCGGCGCTTCGTCGAGAAACACGGTGCGGCCGTGGTTTGCAAGAAGGGCGAGGGCTGATTCGTTGTCGCAGATCCCGCCGCCGGTGGCGATGATGACGCGTTGCTGCCGGCTGGTGATCTCTTCGAGGATCGCTCTGACCGCGTCAGCTTCGTACTCCTGGAACGCGGCTACCCCTTCGATTCGGTAGATATCTCGCACGGATATCCCGGGGAGTGTCGAATCGTGTAACCGGGCGTACTCCTGGCAGATCACCTCATCGGTATCGCGAAAGATCCACCCTGCACGAAACGCGACGTCCCGACCGACGCTGCTTTTCCCGACATGTTTGAGACCGAGAAGGGAAATCACCCGGCAGGCTGTATCCATCGTTCTTTCGTCCCGCGCCGATCAGAGCGGTTCCGGTTTGGCGATCTGGTATCCCTGAAGGTAGTCAACCCCCATATCAACGAGGATCTTCTGGATCTGTTCGTCTTTCACGTATTCGGCGATCGTCTGCATCCCGATGACGTGTCCAATGTTGTTGACCGATTCAACGAGAGCGTAATCGATCGGGTCGTCGGCGATACCACGCACGAAGGAACCGTCGATCTTCAGGTAGTCCACCGGAAGATGCTTGAGGTACGAGAAGGAGGAAAAACCGTTCCCGAAATCGTCGAGGGCGAACGTCGCCCCGAGGGCTTTCAACCGCTGAATGAACGAGGTCGCCCTGCTCATGTTGGCGATCGCCGTTGTCTCGGTAATCTCGAAGCAGATCTGTTTCGGATCAACCCCTGACCGGTCGAAGAGATCGTGTATGAAGTCGAGCATTCGTTCATCCGCCACGGAGGCACCGCTGAGGTTGATGCTGAAGATCGGCTGTCGGCCCTCGCTATTCATCTTCTTCAGATGCTCGAAGGCGTGGATGAGGACCCAACGGTCGACGGCGGGCATGAGGTTGTACTTCTCCGCGGCGGGAATGAAATCAACGGGACCGATAAGCGACGAATCGTGGTCGAGCATCCGGATAAGTACCTCAAGGTGATCGATCTCGTGTCCATTCGTCGACGCGAGGGATTGTCCCCAAAGAACGAAACGGTTTTCTTCAAGGGCGTGGTTGAGACGGGATATCCACTGCATCTCGCCGCGGCGCTTGAGAAATTTGTAGTCCGCAGTCTCGTAGACCTTGACGTTGTTCCCACCCGCCTCTTTCGCGAGATACGCCGCATCGTCGGCAGCGGCAAGAATACTGTAACCATCGGAGTTGACCCCCGCAACAGGAACAACGCCGATACTGGCGGTGATGTGAAACGCGTTTTTTTGCCAGATGAACTTGCGGTTGATCGTCCGGAGGAGGCTGTTCGCGAGGGTCATTCCCCGGGCGAGGGGCGTATCCACGAGGAGTATCCCGAACTCGTCTCCGCCGAGGCGACCGGTCAGGTGTTCGTCCGAGGCAAGACCGGAGGATATATCGAGGGATACCTGTCGTAGCAGTTCGTCCCCCGCGAGGTGTCCACACACATCGTTGACGATCTTGAACTGGTCGAGGTCGAGGTAGAGAAAGCTGTGGGTACGATTCTCATGGTGGGTGTCCGCAGCGATCTGGGACAAACGTGTAAAAAACTCCTCGCGGTTCATCAGCCCCGTGAGAGAGTCGTGACTCGCCTGGTACTCGATGATCTCCGACATCTCCTTGATGTCGGTGACGTTCCGGAAGGTGATGAACCCGCCGTCGATCGCTTCGGCTGAACGGGTCGGCGTGATCGAACCGGCGATATTGACGCGCCCTCCCTGGGGGGTCGTGAGATACACGTTTTCGAAATCGAAATCTTTACCCTCTTCCAGGAGGGAATATGGAATCGCGGCGGTCAATTCGCTGTTTTCATCGTAGAGGGTGAATACCTCGTCAACCCTGCGTCCGATCACCGAATCGGGATTCCATCCCGTTACGTCCGCCGCGACGGGGTTAAGGAATCTGATCGACCGGTCCGGAGAAAACGCGATCAGGCCGTCGTTCATGCTGTTCAGAAGCGCCTCGAAGAGCTGCTCCTGTTCCTGCATCTTGATATCGACTCGCGCTTTGTAGAGGGCTATGTCTATTGTGGTCTGAAGCTCACGCTCTTTGAACGGCTTGAGGACGTACCCGACGGGTTCCGCTTTCTTCGCGCGGTCGACGGTGTTCTCGTCGGCGTAGGCGGTAAGGAACACGATCGGAGTGTTGATGTGGGACTTGATCTCTATCGCCGCGTCGATTCCGTCGCGATCACCGCCGAGCATGATATCCATCAGGATGATGTCGGGGTGATACTCGAGAGCGCTCGAAACCGCGTCATCTGCGTTCGACGCGAGATGAACTACTCTGTACCCGAACTTCTCCAGCCTTCGCTGCAGATCGAGGGCTATGATCTTTTCATCCTCAACGATGAGTACGCGTTCTTCAGCCATGATGATCTGCGTTACAGCATAGTCGCCTCAGATGAAAAGATCAATCAAAGTATGTACTTACAGCGCGAGAACGCGTTTGATCGTCTCCGGCTCCACCCTGAAGGGGGCGCCTCTTCCCTGAAGGAAATGGTTCTTCTCCATCAGATGCAGGGACAGGTCGCTGATCAGGAGGACCTTCCCGTCCGGCTTGCCCCCGGGGGCGTGCTGGATCTCGGCGTTCACCTTCCGGAAGATACCGTCTTCGAAGGGAGAGGCGAGGTGACCTCGCGCCTCGGAAGTTGTAACGATCCAGTTTCCGTCAACGGTGACCGGCTCGCCCAGCCCCTTGCGCCCCTCCTCGAGGAGGTGACGGAGGGTAGCGACCACCTCGTCCCATTCAAGGCCGAGTCGGGAGAACTCCTCCTCGTCGGCCTCGATGATGTCCACGATATTTCGCGTGTCGTCGCCGAGAAAACCGTCGGCGGTGATCACGCCGGGTTGCATGTTGTCCTGCGCCTTTTTGTATTCCGGAGACATCTTCATAGTCGGTACCTGCCTTATGCGAACTTGTCGAAGTAGATGTTTTCTACCTGCATGTCATTATCGGTCATCACCTTCATACATGCATCCAGCATACCCGGGCTGCCGCAAAGGTACCCCTCTTTCTCTTTCTCCGGATCGATCGTGTTCTTGAGATACCCGTCGAGGACCTCTGTTATGAGACCGGTAGGACCGTCCCAGTTGTCCTCAGGTTGCGGCTCGCTCAGAGCGGGGATGAAGTGAAAGTTCTCGTTCTCCTCGTCGAGCTTGTACAACCAGTCGAGGTAGAACACGTCCCGCTTCGAACGGGCCCCGAAGAAGTACCAGATCTCCCGATCATTGAGGGTTCCCTTATCGATCATGTCCTGGAAGATGCTTTTAAACGGTGCCATCCCCGAACCACCGGCGACACAGATCATCTGGGCCCCGGTATCTTTCACGTTGAAGTCCCCGAAGGGACCGATGATGCGGATCTTCTGCCCTTCTTTCAGATAGTTGTGGACATAGGTGGTGACGATACCGCCGGGAACGAGACGGATAAGAAACTCGAGATGATTCTTGTCGCTAGGAGCGGAAGACATCGAGTACGCCCGCATCGTCTTTTCTTTTACCTTGTCGTATGCAGGCACCTCAAACTGGCCGTACTGACCGGACACAAACGTCACCTCTTTGCCCTCCGGGAGCTTGCAGTACACTTCCTTTATGTCGTGGGTAACGTCGACGATCTTTTCGATCGTCGCGTTGAACTCCTGAACGTTGAAGAGCTCTTCAGGGATCTCGATCTCAACGTCCTCTTTGAGCTTGATCTGGCAGGAGAGACGAATATCGTCGGCGAGCTCCTCCTTTGTCAGGTACGGAACCTCGGTAGGCATCACCGGTCCGATATCGCTCTTCACCTTTACCTTACAGGCACCGCAGCTTCCACGGCCGCCACAGGCAGAGGGCACGAAGATTCCCTCTCCGGCGAGACCGAAGAGCATCGGCTGTCCACCCTTGACGACGAGCTCTTTCTTGCCGTTGTTGATGCCTATCCTGATGTCACCGTAGTTGTTGACGATCTTGTCGGTAACCGAGATAAGCGCCGCCAGCGCCGCGGAGATGCCCCCGACCGCAGCGGGGGCGATAAAAAACAGCAGATCCATTTCCATGACCATAACTCCTTACTGGACCTGGAGCATTCCGGAAAAACCGATGAACGCCATCGCCATGAATCCGATCGTGATAACCGTGATCCCCGGTCCTTTCAGACCGGCAGGGATCGGTGACTTGTCGGTTTTTTTTCTGATCGCCGAGAGCGCCATAATCGCCAGCCACCACCCGAGACCGGAGCCAAGGCCGTATATCGCGGACTGCAGGAACGTGTAATTCCGAATCTCCATGAAGAGGGAGACGCCGAGGATGGCGCAGTTCACCGTGATCAGCGGCAGAAAGATACCGAGGCTCATGTACAGCGCCTGTGAGACGCGATCGATGATCATCTCAAGCATCTGAACGACCGCGGCGATGGAGATGATAAACACGATGTATCGGAGGTACTCCACCTGGAGCGGTATGAGGACGTAGTTCAAAATCACCCAGTTGAGGACGGTGGTGACGGTGAGCACCACCGTTACCGCCATACCCAATCCGTTGGATGACTTCATGTCCTTCGAGATCGAGATGAACGAACACATCCCGAGAAAGTTCGCCAGCAGGATGTTGCTCGTAAAAATCGATGCGAAAAAGAGTGAGAAAGGGTTTAAAATCGGTGCTGCGTTCATGCCGGGGCTCCTTCACGATTCATAACCGTTTTTCCAATCCAGATGATGATGCCGAGGAAGAAGAACGCACTCGGTGCGGTTACCATGATCGTCCAGGGGATGAAGGAATCGGGCAACACCTGGATGCCGAAGAGTGTGCCGAAGCCGAGTAGTTCCCGGAAGAACGCGATCGTCATCAGAACCGCCATGTACCCGAAGCCGCTGGTCGCACCGTCCCACATCGAGATCAGCGGTGGATTGCTCTGGGCGAACGCCTCGGCGCGACCCATAATGATACAGTTTGTGATGATCAGTCCGACGTAGGGACCGAGGGCGCGGCTGATATCAGGAAGATACGCCCGAAGAAGGATATCGACGATGATCACGTAAAACGCGATGATCAGAGTCTGTACGATCATCCGGACCTTCCGGGGTATCAGCGTCTTGATCAGGGAGACGGTGAAGCTGGACATCGCCGTGACGAAGGTTACCCCGATCGTCATGATCATCGTATTGGTCAGGAGGTTGGTTACCGCCAGGGCGGAACAGATCCCCAGAACCTGCATGAAGATAGGGTTGTTCGTCCACAAGTTGTCTTTCAGAATCAGGCTTGGACTGCTCATGAGTTGCCTCCCAACGCGTCTGAGAGTGCCGTCAGTTCATCGTTTATAATACCCTGCATCGAATCGCTCGTCCGGGATGCCCCGGTAATCGCGTCGATCTCGCCGTTGTCGTGGTCTTCATCGCCGTCACCCGCGTCGGCGACGGTGATCCCGCCGTCAACGATTCGTTCACCCCGCAGCTGCTCCTTGAACCATCCCTCGTCGATGCGACCGCCAAGGCCGGGGGTTTCATTGTGACTGATGATCTCGAGACCGACGGTACGGTTCAATGAATCATCGACGGCGATGATCCCGGTGATCGTGCCCCACAGTCCGCTTCCGCTGAACTCCTTTGCGTACACCGTCTCACCATCGACCTCCGCGCGGTACAGCGTCACGTCTCCCTGCTCTACCTCTTCGACGGACTCGAACTTCTCGACCACATCATCGGGACCGTCGTAGTCGATGTTGAGAGCGTTGAGGATCGCTCGCTGGCGACTCACCGTCTGATTGAACGCCACCTGCTCACGAGTCCCCTCGTTGGCAAACGCCAGGACGAGAACGAACAGAAACGAGACGACAAACGTGAAAAGGATCGTATACGTAATACCCTGCTTGTTCATGCACGTACCTCCTTTGCGGGCGCAGGCGCATCAGCACCGGAGGTTGCCGGTTTTTTCGCTGCGCTCTTCTTTTTTTTCTTCTTCGGGAAGATCTCGTCGAGAAGGGCGGCGAAAGTGTTACCGATCATGATGCCGAAGCTTGTCCCCTCGGGAAAGCCGCTGAATGCCCGCACCGTCATAGACACGCCGCCGATGATAAACCCGTAGACCCACTGGGATACGGGGTTATTGGGACCGGAGATCGGATCGGTCGACATAAATACAGCCACGTACAGGATGCTTCCGCTCATCATGTACGCAGCAATCGGTACGAGATGCTCCGCCCCGGAATAATTGCCGGGGGAGACCCCGGGAATCCAGCCGGCGAAGTAGAAGATGATCGTGAACAGGAGAGCGCTCGTAAACGTAGAGACGATCATCTTGTAGTTGGCGGTCTTGGTGTACATCAGATACACCCCGGCAAGAATGATCAGAAGAGTACTGCTTTCCCCCATTGATCCGCCCCGGAACCCGAGAAAGAGGTTCCACAGGTTAGGCATATCGCCGGAACGCATCACCGCAAGGGGGGTCGCCGCGGTGATCGTGTCGACCGCGACCTCCCCGGAGGTGCCGAACGCGTCGGTGAGAGAAAAGGCATTGCTGATATCGATCATCGCCGGAACCATCCACGCGGTAGTGAGCACGGTGGGAAAGGTGAGGTAGATAAAGAGGCGTCCCGTGATCGCCGGGTTGTATACGTTTCGTCCGAATCCGCCGTACACCCCTTTCCCGATCGCAACTGCAAAAACGATACCGACCGCGGCGATCCAGAACGGTGTTGCCGGTGGTAGCGACAGGGAGTAGAGAGCACTCGTGACGAGCACCGCTTCGCTTACTTTCTTCTTGCGGCTTTTCTCGAAGATGTACTCCGTCCCGATCCCGAGCGCGAAGACAAGAGCGGTCATCACGACCACTCTCCATCCGTAGAGAAACGTCGCAAACAGAAACAAGGGGACCAACGAGTAAACGACCCGTCGCATGATATCCTGCTTCTGAAACACAAGCCCTCCTGAAATATGACTGAAATAATCAGCCTTTTTATAGATACATATTTATCTCAAACGAGAGTATACCAAGAGGGACGGCGGAAAGTATAGCCGTTTTAGTCAGCAATTACCCCGGAGAGGTGGCAGAAGAGGTTACAAAGCGGTCGCGATTTATTACATTGTACCGGTCAAAACAAAGCAAGCTAACAGAGAACAGATTCACGGAGGAGGACTGAATGGAGTTGAACGAACTCTTGGATGTAGTGGAACGCATCCTCGATAGCTCCCACGCGGCGGTGATGTCGACGGTGGACGGCGAGGGTCGGCCGAGCAGTCGCTGGATGACCCCTACCATGTTACGCGGACAGGCGGGAGCGCTGTATACGGTAACCGCCCCGGGGTTTCGTAAGATCGAACATATTACGGAGCATCCCCGCGTATCGTGGTTGATCCAGAGCAAGGCTCTCGACGAGGTCGTTGAGGTTCACGGAAAAGCCACCGTTATCGATAACCCGACGTTGAAGTCCGACGTCCTCGAGGCGATCGGTCCCCACCTCGCTGCGTTCTGGAACGTTAACCCCGACGGAACGGATCTCGTGGTGATTGAAACGGCGATCGAGCGTATCGACTATTACCAACCGATGCAGAGGTACCATGAGAGCGCATCGGTGTGACGCCGGAACGAGACCTGGAGAAGAATTGTAATGAGTGATATCAAGAAATACGACAAAGAGTTCCTTTTGAAAGCGTTGCGGGACATGTTGCTGATCCGCCGGTTCGAAGAGAAAGCGGCACAGATGTACGGTCTCCGGAAGATCGGCGGTTTTCTGCACCTCTATAACGGACAGGAAGCGGTGGCGGTCGGTGCGGTAGCGGCCCTCGACCTTGAGAAAGACTATATTCTGACATCGTACCGCGACCACGGTCACGCCCTCGCGGTTGGAATGTCTGCGGACAGTATCATGGCGGAGCTTTTCGGAAAGATCACCGGGTGTGTCCGTGGCAAGGGCGGCTCGATGCACATGTTCGACGCGGACCGCCATTTCCTCGGTGGAAACGGGATCGTCGGTGCCCAGATACCGATCGCAACGGGGGTTGCCTTCAAGCAGGCGTACGACGAGGACGGAGGAGTCACCCTCTGTTTCTTCGGGGACGGAGCGATCCATCAGGGCGCATTCCACGAGAGTCTCAACCTCGCCAAGATCTGGAACATCCCGGTCGTATATATCGTTGAAAACAACCACTTCGGGATGGGGACCGCAGTTCATCGCGTATCCGGGATCGATGACTTCTCGGTAAAGGCCGCGGGATACAATCTCCCCGGAAAGGTGATAAACGGGATGGACTTCCTCGACGTCTACGAGGGATTGAAAGAGGTCACCGACGAGTCTCGCAAGAGCGGCACCGCCTATCTCGTCGACCTGAAGACGTACCGGTACAAAGGACACTCGATCAGTGACCCCGCCAAGTACCGGACCAAGGAAGAACTGGAAAACTACAAGAAGCAGGACCCGATCGTACAGCTCAAAAGCCAGATGATCGAAGGCAAACTGATCACGGAGAAGCAGTTCAAGGAGCTCGACGATGAGATCAAGGGTGTGGTGCAGGCTTCCGTCGATTTCGCGGAGAAGAGCGAAGAGCCTGCGCTGCACACGATGTACGAGGACGTCCTGGCGTAACGCCGCATTGAGAGGAGTAGAAGATAGATGCCTGAAATACAGATGCGTGAAGCGATTCGCCAGGCGATGGACGAGGAGATGGCTCGGGACGAGAAGGTCTTCCTCCTTGGCGAAGAGGTTGGGGAGTACAACGGAGCGTACAAGGTCAGCAAGGGGCTCCTCGATAAATACGGGGCGAAGCGGGTTAAGGACACGCCGATCGCCGAGCTCGGTTTTACCGGATTGGCCGTCGGTGCCGCCACGGTGGGTTTGCGTCCGATCGTGGAGTGGATGACCTTAAACTTCGCTCTTCTGGCTCTCGACCAGGTCGTGAACAATGCCGCCAAACTTCGCCACATGTCGGGGGGGCAGTTGAAAGTCCCGATCGTGTTCCGTGGTGCCAACGGGCCCGCAGAGTACCTGTCGTCCCAGCACTCCCAGGCGTTGCAGAGTTATTTCGCCCACGTTCCTGGCCTGAAAGTGATCGCCCCGGCGACACCCTACGATGCGAAAGGGCTTCTGAAGACCGCAATTCGCGACGATAACCCGGTGGTCATGCTCGAGAGCGAGCTTGCCTATGGCTGGACCGGTGAGGTTCCTGAAGAGGAGTACCTGATCCCCTTCGGAAAGGCGGATATCAAGCGTGCAGGCGACGACGTCACGCTGGTGGTCCACGGAAAGCCGCTCCGGATGGCCCTGGAAGCGGCGGACCGTCTTGCGGATATCGGCGTCGATGCGGAAGTGGTGGATCTCCGGAGCCTCCGCCCCCTCGACGATGAGACGGTCTACAAGAGCGTTCGCAAAACGAACCGGGCGGTGGTAATCGATGAGTCCTGGCCGGTAGCCAGCGTCGGCTCCCACGTCGGGTGGCTGATCTCGAAGAACTGCTTCGACGATCTCGATGCGCCGGTGGAGCTCGTTCACAGCGAAGATGTACCGATGCCGTACAATCACACCCTGGAGCTCGCGATTCAGCCCTCCGTTGAGAAGATCGTTGCGGCGGTCAAGCGGGTCACGTACAAGGAGTAGTTCACGATGGCAGAAAAGATTCCGATGACGGCGCTCTCCCCGACGATGGAAGAGGGCACGATATCAAGCTGGACCGCCAAAGAGGGGGACACGATCTCCGCCGGAGATGTTCTCTGCGAGGTGGAAACGGATAAAGCAAGCATGGAGTACGAAGCGACCCAGGAGGGAACGCTTCTGAAGATAATCGTCGGTGAAGGTGGTAACGCCGTCGTCGGACAGACGATCGCGATCCTCGGTGAGAAAGGCGAGGATATATCGGCCCTCGTCGAGGAGGCATCCTCTGAAGGAGGATCCGCCGGCGGCGCGGCGAAGGAACCGGCGTCGGACGAACGTTCCGACGCAGAGGGTGAGAAGGAAGACGCCGACGGAAAAAGCTCCGCCGCTGCGACCGCGGAAGGGGAAGATACCGACGCGAAAGAAAAGGAGGCGAAGAAGGATACCGCAACTGCCGGTTCCTCATCGAAGACAAGCGCCCCTGAACGCGTCGCGTCGGATGCCCGGAGCGACGGTTCCCGGATCAAGGCGAGCCCCCTGGCGGTGAAACTCGCGGCGGAGCGGAACATCAACCTTGCCCTCGTCTCCGGCAGCGGTCCCGGTGGCCGGATCGTGAAGGAGGATATCGAGTCATTCCGCGGCGTTTCGGCGGCAACCGTGACCGGTCCTGTCGCGGGAGGCACCGCCGCGGCGAGTCCTGCAGATCGGGAGATCCCCGTCGCCGGGAAGCGTGCGGTGATCGCCAAGCGTCTCAGTGAGAGCAAGTTTACCGCGCCCCACTACTACCTGAAGACATCGGTCGAGATGGCGGGTGTGATGGACGCACGGAAGATGCTCAATGCGTCGCTGCCGAGCAAAGTCTCTCTGAACGCGTTCTTCCTGAAATTTGCCGCTGAGGCGATTAAGCGCCACCCGGGAATCAATGCCTCCTGGCAGGGAGACAAAATCGTCGAGTACGGCAGTATCGATATCGGTATCGCCGTTGACCTCGGGAACGGGTTGATTACTCCGGTGGTTCGCAACTGCGGCAACAAGGGTGTGAAAGAGATCGACGCGGAGCTCCAGGAGCTGGTCACCAAAGCGGGCGAGGGAAAGCTCAAGACTGAGGAGTACACCGGCGCGACCTTCACGATCAGCAATCTCGGATCATTCGGGGTTGAGGAGTTCACGGCGATCATCAATCCACCCGGTTCGGCGATTCTTGCGCTGGGGGCAACGAAGAAAACCCCGGTTGTCCGCGACGACGGCTCGATCGGGATAGCATCGGTCATGAAGATGACCCTCTCCTGTGATCACCGCGTTATCGATGGTGCTGCAGGGGGACGGTTTCTCAGCGAGCTCCAGCAGATCATGGAGCATCCCGTTCGGGTGATCTTCTAACGAGGAAAGGAGCACAACGTGGCAGAGTACGATTACGATCTACTGGTGATCGGGACGGGCCCCGGCGGTTATGTCTCGGCGATCCGGGCGTCTCAGCTCGGGATGAAAGCGGCGGTGATCGAGAAGGAAGCCCCCGGCGGAGTGTGCCTCAACTGGGGGTGTATACCTTCGAAGGCGCTGATCCACCAGGCGGAGATCGCCCGATACGCCGACGACCTGGTCAAGATGGGTGCCTCCGTCGACATGAGCGGTGTCGACTACGGGAAGGTCCACAAGAAATCCCGGGACGCGGCGTCGAAGCTCTCAAAGGGGGTCCAGGCGCTTCTGAAGAAAAACAAGGTCGAGTACATCGAGGGCACCGGCGAGTTTGTTTCCGCCCACGAGGTCTCGATCGACGGCAAGAAGACCGTGTCGGCGAAGAACGTCCTCATCGCGACGGGGTCACGGTCCCGGGAGATCCCCGGATTCGAGTTCGACGGCAAGAAGGTGCTCTCCTCCCGGGACATCCTCGGAATCACGACATTGCCGAAGAAGCTGGTGATCCTGGGGGCCGGCGCTATCGGAATGGAGTTCGCCTACGTGATGAGCTCCTTCGGCGTGGAGGTTACCGTCGTGGAGATGCTCGATCAGTTGCTCCCCCTCGAGGATGCCGATGCGGTCGATGTGATCGCGAAAGCGTTCAAGCGGTACGGCGTGACGACGATGACCGGGACAAAGGCGAAGAGCCTCGACAAGAGCGGTAAGGGGATAAAACTGACCGTGGAAGACGCCTCCGGTACGGAGAGCGAGATCGCCGCGGACATGATTCTCGTTGCCGTGGGACGGAGCCCCAATTCCGAAGGGATTGGTCTTGAAAAGATCGGTGTCGGCACGGAACGCGGCTTCGTCACCGTCGGGGACTACTATCAGACCAGCGTTCCCGGGGTATACGCGATCGGCGACGTCATCGCATCCCCGCTCCTGGCGCACGTTGCAAGCAAGGAAGGGGAGATCGCCGTTGAACACATGGCGGGACGCGCACCGGAGAGGAAGATCGATCCCTCCCTCATTCCGTCGGCGGTATACTGCGAGCCGGAGATCGGGAGTTTCGGGCTTACCGAGAAAAAGGCGAAGGAGCAGGGCGTTGACTACGAGGCGGTAACGTTCCCCTATCGAGGAGCGGGCAAGTCCGTTGCGGTGGAAAAGAGCGAAGGTCTTGTGAAGATCATCGTTGCGAAAGAGACGAGAGAGATCCTCGGAGCCCACGTTGTCGGATACAACGCGACGGAGCTGGTTCACGAGTTGCTCCTCGCCCGCGCCGCCGAACTCCTTCCTGAGGACATAGCTACGATGATCCACGCCCACCCGACACTGTCGGAAGCGGTGATGGAGGGTGCCCGCGCCGTTGAAGGGTGGGCGATCCACTTTTAGCGAACGCGTCGCCTCTCTGTGGCGGCCCGGTGCCGCAGAGGGATGCCTTCTCGTTTGAGCGAGTCTTCAGCCAGGCGCGGTGTGTCCGCGCCTGGCTCCTGTTCGCGGTGTCCGGCGGCGACCTCCGGGCATCTCGATTAGTTCGTCCCTTTACTTGAACAAAGATAATGCGAGGTATAGTGTACCAGCGATGAGCGATCGATCGGACAATAACGGCGATACGATCCGAGCGGCGTCTCGCCCGATCCGGATGCCCCAGGGAATTCTTCGCGCCAACGCGGCGTACCTTTTTATAATCGCTCTCGTTGCGGTCGGTACGGTGTTGCACCTGACGGGAGAGATCTTCATCCCCTTTGTGATCGCCGTTCTTCTTTCTTTTGTCTTTTCTCCTGTTGTAACCTTTCTGACCAGACGCAAAGTACCGCGAATCGTCGCGATCACCTTCGTGCTGCTCTTATTTCTTGCCTTCGGATACCTGATTGTCCAGGTAGTATACACCAGTGCCCAGAGCCTCCTGAGGGAGTTTCCCCGGTACCAGCGGCGCTTCGTTCAGCTTCTTGAAGAGGTGATAGTACGGTTCGATCTTCCACCCACGATCATCTCCGACCTCGAGGTGACCCGAACGATCGGAAATATGATCGTATCCGTATCGGGGAACCTGATGTCCTTTCTCAGCGCCTACATGCTGGTGTTCATCTTCTTGCTCTTTCTTCTCATCGAGAAGCCCTACGTCCGCAAGAAGATGGCCCTGGCGGTGCGGGACGAGACGACCCGGCGCTTCAACCGCGTCATGATCCACATAAACGGCCAGATCGGGCGGTACATCGGAGTGAAGCTGTTTGTCAGCGCCCTTACCGCGGTGATCGTGTACATCGCGTTCAACTTTATCGGCGTAGATTTCCCTTTTATATGGGCGGTTCTCACGTTTCTGTTCAACTTTATCCCGAGTATCGGATCGATCGCGATAACCTTCATCACCGCAGTGTTCGCGATGGTACAGTTCCTCCCCAACTGGAACCCCGTGATCGCCACCTTTGTCAGTATGGCGACAACGCAGTTCCTGATCGGTAACCTTCTGGATCCGAAGCTTCTCGGGGACCGGTTGAATCTGTCTCCGGTAGTGATACTTCTCTCGCTTCTCCTGTGGGGGTGGTTGTGGGGGACCGCGGGACTCTTTCTCGCGGTGCCCTTGACGGTGGCGATTAAAATCGTCTTCGAAAATATCCCCGGTATGGAAGCGGTCGGGATCCTCATGGGTACAGGTAACTTCAAACCCCGGGCTCGACGTCGCGGGAATGGCCGTAG
The DNA here is from genome assembly GCA_046540055.1 of Alkalispirochaeta sp. GTDB lineage: Bacteria > Spirochaetota > Spirochaetia > DSM-27196 > Alkalispirochaetaceae > Alkalispirochaeta. Next base: position 628 of record JBKHFT010000041.1, on the reverse strand, counting down.
CGAACAACCGGACTGAACACAAACACTGCACGGAAACTGAGGCATACACAGTGAGTACACCGAAAAAGCGAATACTGACCGGAGATCGACCAACGGGAAAGCTGCACCTCGGCCACTACGTCGGGTCGCTGCAGAACCGCGTACGTCTCCAGGACGAGTACGAATGCTATTTCATCATCGCCGACCTTCACACGCTGACCACGAAACCGGAGAAAGAGGCGATCGAGGGGATCGCGGATAACGCCCGGGAGATGGTTCTCGATTACCTCGCCGTTGGGATCGATCCGGAGCGGTCAACGATCTACCTCCAGAGCGCCGTTCCCGAGATCTACGAACTGAACCTGATCCTCGAGATGCTGGTGACCGTTCCCCGGCTGCAGCGGGTACCGAGTCTGAAGGAGATGGCGCGAAACGCGAATCTTACCGAGATGCCCTTCGGTCTCCTCGGGTACCCCGTCCTGCAGAGCGGTGATATTCTCCTCCCCCGGGCGCACCTTGTCCCCGTCGGAAAGGACAACGAAGCCCATGTGGAGTTGACCCGGGAGATCGCCCGACGGTTCAACTATCTCTACGGTGAGGTGTTTCCGGTACCGGATGTGATGGTGGGAGAGGTCCCGACCTTGGTGGG
>JBKHFT010000040.1:0-22686 GCA_046540055.1 Alkalispirochaeta sp. | reverse complement strand
CCTGCGAAACCGGGGGAGAGGCTCCGCTTGATCACAACCACGGTCCGCGCCTTGTCGACATCGAGGATCGGCATGCCCGAGATCGGGCTGCCGGCGCTCTCCCGGGCAAGGGGATTGACGACGTCGTTCGCTCCGAGAACGATCACAACATCGGTCTGTTGAAAGGTCGGGTTGATCTGGTCCATCTCCCGCAGCTTGTCGTAGGAGATGTTCTCCTCTGCGAGAAGCACGTTCATGTGCCCCGGCATCCGCCCCGCCACGGGATGAATACCGAACTCCACCTCAACCCCGTCGGCTTCGAGCTGCTCGGTAAGCAGCCGTACCGGCGTCTGCGCCCGGGCGACGGCCATGCCGTAACCGGGCACGAACACGACCCGCCGGGAGCTCTTGAGCACCATGGCGAGTTCCTCCGCTGAGGTCTGCTTGATCTTGCCGGCGTAGATATCCCCCTCCTCCGCCTGTTCCACGACAGCTCCCACACCACCAAAGAGAACGTTCGCGAGGGAGCGGTTCATCGCCTTGCACATGATCTGCGTGAGGATGATGCCCGACGCACCGACGAGGGAGCCCGCGATAATGAGAATCGAGTTACTCAGGACGAACCCGGTGGCCGCGGCGGCAAGCCCGGAGTAGGAGTTGAGCAGGGCGATAACGATCGGCATATCGGCACCGCCGATCGGAATGACGAGCATGATGCCGAGAATCGAAGCAACCGCTGTGAGTGCCCAGTAGATCGACAGCTCCCCGGGGTCGAGTACAAGGTAGACCACCCCGGCGATGGAACCGAGAAAGAGCAACAACTTGACGATCTGCTCGCCCGGGTACCGCACCGGTCGTTCCGTCACGATACCCTGGAGCTTGCCGAAGGCGATCAGACTGCCCCAGAAGGTGACCGCACCGATAAGTGCGGAAGCTCCCGTGGCGATCCGCTCCTGGAGGTTCGGCAGCGCGGCACCTGTCGCGAGGACACCGACGGTCGCCTGGTATATCACCGCCGCAGCGACAAGAACCGAGGCGATACCGCCGAAGCCGTTGAAGAGTCCCACCAGCTGGGGCATGGCGGTCATCCTGATCTTCCACGCGAGGATCCCTCCGACGAGACTGCCCGCGAGAAGACCGGCGACGAGGAGCTCCAGGTTGACGATCTCCTGCCGCAAGAGGGTTGCGATAATCGCGAGGAGCATGCCGAGGGCGCCCAGGAGATTGCCACGCACCGCGGTTTTCGGATGACTCAACCCCTTGAGGCCGAGAATAAAGAGGGTGGCCGCCACCAGGTAGAACAGATCGACGTAGATTGCGCTATTCATGGGCTAGTCTCGCTTTCTGAACTTCTTGAGCATCCGGTGGGTGACCAGAAATCCACCGACAACGTTAATCGTGGCGAAAAAGAGGGCCGCAACCCCGAGAATCACCGTCAGCTGCTCCGTGCCGGTGCTGACTGCGAGGAGGGCCCCGATCACCGTGATCCCGGAGATCGCATTGGAACCCGACATGAGCGGCGTGTGGAGCACCGGTGGGACCTTCGTTATTACTTCAAACCCTACGAAGATCGCCAGGACGAAAATGGTCAGTACCGCAACAAAATCTCCCATGGTTACTCCTATCCTGTGAGAATCTCCGACGCCCTCTCGCTTGCTATCTCACCGCCCCGGGTGAGACGGGTAGCGGCCACAATCTCATCATCATCGTCCGGGGCGAGACCGCCATCGCCGGTCATCGAAAGAAGAAAGGAGGTGATGTTCTTCGAGTAGAGTTGGCTCGCGTGGTACGCGAGATTGGAGGCGACGTTCGTCGGCCCGATGATCGTGACGCCTTCCTCGACAACGGTCTCACCGGCGCGGGTGAGCTCGCAGTTTCCGCCCCGTTCGGCGGCGATATCTACCACAACCGACCCCGGCTGCATCCCTGAGACCATCTCCCTGGTAACGAGAATCGGCGCTTTCTTGCCGGGAACTGCGGCGGTCGTTATGACTACGTCACTCTCGGCGACGATCTTGCTCATCAGCTCCCGCTGCTTCCGGTAGAACTCCTCGTCCATCGCCTTGGCGTAGCCGCCCTCGCCCTCGGCGCTCCCGGTTTCGAGCTCCATCTCGACAAATTTCGCGCCGAGGCTCTCCACCTGCTCCTTGACCGCCGGACGGATGTCGTAGGCGCTGACCATCGCTCCCAGTCGCTTCGCCGTCGCGATCGCCTGGAGGCCCGCTACTCCGACACCCACGATGAACACCCTGGCCGGTACGATCGTCCCGGCAGCGGTCATCATCATCGGAAACATCTTCGGGAGAATCTCTGCGGCAAGAATGACCGAATAGTATCCCGCAAGGTTCGCCATACTCGACAGGACGTCCATGCTCTGCGCTCTGGTGATTCTCGGGACCAGCTCCATGGAATAAGTCTGCGCCTTCTTTTCAAGATACGGTCTGAACTCGGCTTTCGCTCCGTAGGGATTGAAGTTCCCGATAACCGTCTGACCTTCCGAGAGGAGCGCCCCCTCGTCGTAGCCCCCCTCGCTCCCTGCGCGGACGCGGAGAATCACCCGGGCACGGCTGTAGAGCTCCTCCCGACTCGAGACAATCGTCACCCCCTTCTCCCGATAGCGTTCGTCGCGGTACCCTGACGCGGTACCCGCACCGGATTGGACGATTACTTCGAAGCCCGCCTTCACGAGGGAGCCGACGTGGGCCGGCACCAGAGCAACCCGTCGTTCCCCCGGTGCCTCCTCTTTCGGGACGCCTAAGACCATGGTGGAAGTCCTCCTTCCGTTTATTCTAACTTAATTGATAAGAATTTTGAAGTAAACTCATTCGGTGATCCTCACGCGGTGATAGCTGGAAGAGGGCACGCTTTCCGGATAGTGGTTCCTCGAACGCAGTATCCTCCTGGAGAGTATTGGAGTATTATCTGCATATGATCGCTTCCGTACTGCAGGACCCGCGTCTCCGTCACCGTTTGTTTGAATCCGGGTTCTTTTACGGTGACCTCGAGACCGACTTCGGATACACCAGCAAAACACTCCGTCGTCTCGGATTTTCCGATCGGGAGATGCGCAACGGGGAGTACCAGAAACGGATCCACCCCGACGACCTGCCGACTTACGAGGCCCTCTGGCAACGGGTAAACGAGGGATGGGACGACGAACTCTACGCCGAGTACCGCGTTTGTAACTCCGAAGGCCAGTGGTTCTGGATCGAAACCCATGCAGTTGTTCTGAGTCGACGGAAGGATAACACGATCGGAAAGATCATCGGCACCGACCGGGACATCTCCGCCCGAAAGGAGGCGGAGCGGGTTCTCGAGCAGCAAGTACGGGAAGCACTCCGGCACCTGGAGGTAACGGGAGCGATCCTTCAGTCCGGTACACTTGCCACCGAAGAGGAAACGCTCATACAGAAGATGCAGTCGGCGATCGAACAGCTCGCCCGGATCGTTGAGTTCGAACGGTGTGATCTCTACGGGTCGACGGAGGAAGAACCGGGGCCGCCCCTCCTCACCGTTCCGTCAGGAGAAGACGATACCGGTCCCCTCCCTGAACCGTTCAACGCGGAGGTGACCGGGAGTACCTATCCGGTCATTCGGAGCGATATCGCCGGGAGAACGCCGTACCGGTCGGCGATGGGGATCAATCTGACCGTCCATGACACCACGATCGGAACGGTGTACCTCTGGCATTCGGAGCCGGGGATGTACGGCGGTACTGAACTGTACCCGGTTATGACCTTCGCTTCGATCCTCGCGGTCACGCTGTACAACTTTCAGGAATACCGACGCGCCGTCGCAGAACTCGAAACGGACGAACTGACCGGTTTCCTGACCCGAAAGCACTTCTTCCGAAAACTCGCCGTTCTGTGGCAAGAGCTCAGCACAAGCGGGGGCACCCACACGATCGCGATGATCGACCTCGATCACTTCAAGGAAATCAACGACGATTTCGGCCACAGTACCGGAGACTCCGTCATTACCAGCGTCGCCGCGGCGATACGCCGGGAGCTGCGGGCAGGGGATATCCTCGGGCGGTACGGCGGGGAGGAGTTCATCGTGGTCCTACTGAATACCGAACTCGAGTCGGCTCGACACACCCTCGAGAGGATCCGTCGTGCCTGCGAGTCGGAAGAGATCTCCGGTCTTCCGCGCCCGGTAACGTGCAGCATCGGATTCGCAGTCACCGGGACTGATCGGTCCCTTGAGCCGATAGACGAGATGATACGTCGTGCAGACGCCGCGTTGTATCGAGCCAAACGAAACGGTCGTAACCGGGTAGAACTCGCCGGAGCGATTACCGTCTCATAGCCGGTCTCGTTGGTGCGGTCGCGGCCCCGCGAGCCGAGGCTGCAGCCGAACGTCCGGCACCACGTTCCCTTCCGGCGGCACCACGTTCCCCTTCTGACGACACTACGTTCTCCTTCTGACGGCAACACGTTCCCCCGCTCCGACACCACTGCCTGTCATCGGAGACAGAAGTGTTACCTTGTAATACTTCTGGTCGTCTGATATACTTTTGTGTATGTCGAACAACGATCAGCTCACACCGACGATGATTCCGATTACGGTACCCTGGCTCGCCGAGGTATTTCCCGACGGATTCGCCCCGGGGAAGCCGATCGTGATCACCGGTCCCGGCGGCTCCGGGAAACCGTTGATCGGACACGCGTTTATCGCGTCCTGGATCGCCGCGGGCGGCGGGATCGTGTTCCTCTCCCTCCAGTATCCGGACCCCACGTTTATTCTGGAAAGCTACCGTCGCGTCATCGGTGACGATCTGGATACCTATCGGGATCGGGTCGCGTTCATTGCGCTGGACCCGACGATTGAACGGATCGGGACGCCGACTGCGAACCGTTTCGCCGCGAACGTGGTGATTCCCGACACGATGACCGAAGCGATCGCGCGGGGTCGCGAGCTCGTTTCCCCTGCTCTCTCAACCGGTGGGCCGAGGGTTCTCGTGTTCGCCTCTGCCCTCAACCTCCTCATGTTCTCACCCACCTGGCGGGAGCGGATCACCGAGCGGGCGATCGCGATCATGAAGGATCCGACGCTGACGTGCGTGTTTTCGGTGAGCGAAAAACCCCACGAGGAACTGATCCACCGGATCACAGACGCCGCCGACACGGTGATCTACTCCGAACGTTCCTCCTCGGAGTTCACCCTGGTGATGCGGGTACTCCGTTCCGGCGCCCGGTTCGCTTCCGACGCAGTGACGATACCGATCCCCGAAGAGGAGCTTCGGGCCACGCGTGAGATCGCCGAAGGAAGCCGTAAGAAGATCATTCCCGCGATCTCTGCGATGTAGCGTTCCAACCCGGACCAACGACTTCCTCTGTGAAAAAGCGTTGACACCTTCGCTGGAAGCAGTTACAGTTAGGTCACCCTAACATATTTCCTACCCGCTAACCAAGGAGGTTGTCGTGGTATCACTAAATACACTGCGCACCGGTGATACCGGTTCAGTCGTACGCATCACCGAAGGCGAACCGGCGTACCGGGCCAAACTGCTCTCGATGGGCATCACCCCGGGCACAAAATTCTCGATCGTCCGGTATGCACCCCTCGGTGACCCGATCGAACTCGAAGTACGGGGGTACCGTCTCTCTCTTCGCAAACACGAAAGCGAGATCGTCATGGTGGAGGTAGATCGATGAGCCGCCGGAATATCATCCTCGTTGGTAATCCCAACTCAGGGAAGACAACCGTCTTCAACGGACTGACCCGCTCCCGTCAACGCGTCGGAAACTGGCCGGGGGTCACTGTCGAGAAGATTCAGGGTACGATGCTCGTAAACGCCCCCTCTCTCGAGATGGTAACCGGCCGACACGAAAGCGACACCCAATCCGTAGGTGTCGCTGTTACGCCCGCCGGAACGGTGCAGGACGATCACGGTCCGGACGAGCCCGAACGCGTCGGCGGAAGCCCCCGCGTCCAGGCGGTTGCGGAGCTCCACGATCTTCTCTCCCGGGAAGGCGGAAACGATAAGGGCGCCGTCTCTCCCGGAGGGCACGACGGAACACCCCGCACCGACTCCCGCTCGGAACGCGGTGGTTCTCTCGAACACCTCGTCGTCGATCTTCCGGGGATCTATTCCCTCCACGCGTCGAGCGAGGATGAGATCGTCGCCCGGGATGTGATCACCGACGGCGACTACGATCTCATCGTCAACATCGTCGACGCAGCGAACCTCGAGCGAAACCTCTATCTCACGCTGCAACTGATCGAAATGGAGCGGCCGGTAATCGTCGTTCTCAATATGATCGATCGTGCCACCACATCGGGGGTAACCGTCGACGCCGAACATCTCGCACACCACCTTGGGTGTCCGGTGATCCCCGCGACGGCGACGACGCGAGAGGGAATTGAAGCGATCCGACAAGGGATCGAAGCGGCGCTTCTCCAGCCTGAACGCCCCAACACAAGGGTCTCCTACCCCGATCCGGTTGAAACGGTTCTCTCATCGTGGTCCTCCACCATCGCGTCCGTCGCGGAAGAAGCGAATTTGCCGCCGCGGTATATCGCCCTCCGCATACTGGAAAATGATCGTCATATCAGGACCCTCGTCGAGCGGGACGGCTCCCTGGGTCGGGAGCAGATTACCGCGGTTGCCGAGGATCTCACCCGAAAACTCCCGGACGATATCGACATCGTCCTCGCCGACGGGCGCTACGGCTTCATCCACGGCGTCGCCCGGGATGTGGTAACCCGCGCCCCCAGCAGGGAAACGATCACCGAGAAGATAGACAACGTGGTGATGCACCGCTGGTTCGGGATTCCCGTGTTTCTCGGGGCGATGTATCTGGTGTTCTGGGCGACCCTGGCGGTGGGAGGCGCGTTCATCGACTTCTTCGACATTCTCTTCGGGACGTTCTTCGTCGACGGCGTCGGGGCGCTTCTCGGTGCCGTTTCCGCCCCGGAATGGCTTGTCACGATCGTCGCCGACGGGATCGGCGCGGGTATCCAGACGGTGGGGACCTTTGTCCCGATCATCTTCATGATGTTCTTTATGCTCTCCCTTCTCGAGAGTTCCGGGTACATGGCGCGTGCGGCTTTCGTGATGGACCGGGTGATGCGGTACGTCGGACTTCCCGGCAAATCCTTCGTTCCGATGCTGGTTGGATTCGGGTGTACCGTTCCGGCGATCACCGGAACGAGAACGCTGGAGTCGAAGAAGGACCGGTTTATGACGATCTTCATGGCTCCGTTCATGAGCTGTGGAGCCCGCCTTCCGGTGTACGCTCTCTTTGCGGCGGCGTTCTTTCCTGGACGATCGGGACTTGTGGTGTTCTCCCTCTACTTCGCGGGGATCATCCTGGCGATTCTTACCGGGGTGCTCCTGAAGCACACCCTCTTCGGATCCGAGTATTCCCACTTCGTGATGGAGCTGCCGACATACCATATCCCACGTCTCGGTGCGACCCTCCGCTCCGCGTGGCAGCGTCTTCGGATCTTCATTGTTCGGGCAGGTGTCACGATCGTGGCGGTCGTCACGATTCTGGGGGTTCTGAACTCCCTCGGTACCGACGGCTCATTCGGGCGGCAGGATACGGAAGACTCGGTCCTCTCCGCGGTGGGCAAGACGATAACCCCCGTGTTCACCCCGATGGGTATCGAAGAAGGCAACTGGCCCGCAACGGTAGGGCTCTTCACCGGGCTGTTCGCGAAAGAGGCGGTAGTAGGTACGTTGAGCTCCCTCTACAGTCAGTCCGCCGCGACGAGTGATGGCGACGATGCCGCAGCGGCCGGGCCCGAGAGCGAAGAGTCGTCGGAGGCCGGTGCGGAGGATGTCGGATTCGATGCTGCAGCCGGGGTGATCGAAGCGTTCCGGACGATCCCGGCGAACCTCGCCGGCGTGTTCGGTGCCCTCCTTGATCCCCTTGGCCTGGGCCTCATCAGCGACGACGAGGCAACCGTTGCCTCGGAGCTCGAGGTTGAGAACACCCTTTTCGGCCGCATGCGCGGGCAGTTCTCACCACAGGGCGCGTACGCGTACCTCCTGTTCGTGCTGATCTATTTCCCCTGCGTCGCCGCCCTCGGCGCCGCGGTCAAAGAGATGGGTCGCGGATACGCATGGCTTCTTGCCGGGTATCTCACCGTTCTTGCATGGGCGGTGGCAACACTGGTGTACCAGATCACTACGGGGCCCCAATTGGTACCGGTTCTCGGCGCGGTCGGCGTGCTTGTCGGGATCGTTGTCCTCTTCGCCGCCCTGGGCTCCCGTTCCCGGCAGGCGGTCGCGTGATATCTACCGTTCGTACCGCCCTCGCCCGCCTCGGAAGCGGAACGCTGGACGAGATCCGGGCGGAGGCGCGTTGTTCCCGGGACGAGACGTCGATCGCTCTCGATTTCCTGCGTTCCCGGGGCTACGTGACGATCGTGTCGGCAGACGCCGCTACTCCAGCGGGGTGTACCGTCTCCGGAGCATCGAACGCAACGGGATGCCATGGGTGTCCCCTCGTCGGGGCGTGCTCGGTGAAGCCGGTGATCGATCTGGTTCGCCGGGAGCCGGCGGAATACCGGCTCCTGTAGGCGCGGGGGCTACGCCGTCCCCGGCCACATCTCTTCCGCCGGGATCACCGCGTCCGTCAGAACAATCAGCGCCGCGACAGACCCCGACCGACCGACGGACGGTACAGATCAGGCGAGAAATCGGGAAAAGTGGCGACCGATTCCCCCGCCGTAATGGGCGATGAAACTGCGGGCCGCGTCGTTCGGTGATGCGTCGGGATCGTACTCCTTCAGGTACCACCAGTGGTCCGAGACGGCGAGATAGAGGTCACCGATGAGGTGACGCCCGAAAGCTCGCCGGTATTGCCACTGTGAGATAACCCGGAACAACGGCGAAAACACTTCCTCGTACCAGGAGAACACCGCTTCGTGCCACTTCGGTTCGATACGGTAGTTTTCCTTGAGAAAACTCGCGTGTCGCTCGACGTGCTCAACGAGAAGATCCCACCCGTGGTCGGAAGAAAATCGAAGATCGTGGTAGTCCAGTATTCGCCGAACGTCACACCGGCGCGAGTCGGACCGGTCGGTCCGGATCATAGTGTTCTTTCCGTGTGCGGCTGTGTTCATACAACACCTCCTGGCGTAAAATTCCGTCGGTGCAACCCGACACGAGTATAATAGGTAATATTTTATCGATAATCAAGTACCTATTCAGGTTTTTTACGTCAGCGAGTTATCCGGTATGCACACCGCCACTGTGCCGGCTATGCCGATATATCTGCTTCAAATACGACCCGCCAGGGCAACACCATTGTGGATACTACCCGAAGATCGCCGCGGCGCGGCAGCATTCGACGGGATAATCGCCGACGGCGGTTTCGTCGGAAAGAACGATCCCTGCGTACCCTGCCTGGAGAATATCAAGGAGATGACACACCTCGGACCGGGTGGGTTCGGGGCTTCGTGTCATGTGTTCGAGAACCTGCCCCGCGAGGATCACCGGCACCGGAAGGTCCCGAACCTGACGGTTGAACGCGACATAGAGCTCGGCCAGGTTCCGCAGTCCGACTTCAGCGCCGAGATCGCCGCGGCAGAACCATATCTCCCCTGCGTGTGCCGCGATTCCCGCAGCGGACGCGGCCGCCTCGGGTCGCTCGATCTTGGCGATCCCCCGGCGTCGTCCACCGAGGATTCGATCGAACCGTTCCATCTCTACCGCATCCCGAACATACGACAGGGCGAAGGTGACACCCGGATCGTTCATGACGCGACCGATGATTTCGGCATCCCGCGGCAGCAGCTCCTCCCGCCGGTACGTCGCACCGGGGAGGCTCACTCCCTTTCGGGACGACACCGGGCCCCCGCAGTGAACGGTGCAGACAAGAAGATCCGACTCGGCGCGCTCGATCAACAGTTCCACCCGCGCGTCGTTCAGACGAATCGTCCCGTCCCCCGTCGCGGCGGCGGCGAAGAAGTCGGGATGGGGTACCGGAAGACGTCGCACTGAACCGGCGGCGCCGGAGATCGTTTCACTGTTCATTCCCGTGCCATCGACGGTCCCGTCGCTATATGCGCTATCGGAGTATTCGTCCTCGACGCTGCGATCTCCGCCGTTCCCGATGACCAGCTCCACCGACTCCCCCCGGGCGAGCTCCATCGGTTCGATCTCCCCGAGTCGCCATTTACTCCCCTGCAGGTCCAGAACGATCGGGATCTGCGGTATGTCCGCCCGGCGGATTCGGCGAACCGTCCTTTCAACGGTGTCCGGCGTCATGTGCGATGTATTGAGACGGAACCGCGTCGCCCCCGCATCGACCAGGTCGACCCACATCCCGGGGGCATTCGTTCCGGGACCGATCGTCACGATTCGTTCGTACTTCACGTCCTGCCCGCCTTGGCATCCCCTTCAAGAACAGCGATTTCCGCCTCAACCAGCCGGCGGGCGTCGGCTCCGGTACAGTAGGTGACGGGGCGACGTTCGTCGCCCGGGAGCCGGGAACCCGCGGTGGGCTCCGCGACGGGTTCGACACCACCGTCGGTCACCCCGGTGCTCCCCTCGTCGGTGTCACCGCCTCCATCGCGCGTCCGTACAGGAAACGGTCGGAGCTTCCCCCGCCCGACACCGTCGCCGGTTTCAACGGTGAGGGGCAGTTTCTCGACGGTAAACGCGTCGGGGTGGCGGAGCCAGGAGATCGTGGTGGAATCGTGCACATAGATGCCGTTGCTCCCGACGTGGGTCGCGTAAAAGGCGTGGTAGAACGGCAGAATCCGTGCGAGGTGGCGCCCCTCGGGCGTGTCGATCCCGGCGATCCGGTCGAGATCGGCGGGGGTCATCGTGATCGTATGGGTCACATCGAGGCCGCACATCGTGACCGGCCAGGGTGCTTGCAGTACAAGATCGGCGCTTTCCGGATCGTTGAGGGTGTTCGCCTCCGCCGCGGGGGACGCGTTACCGGGAACGTACAGATTCCCACCCATCGCGACCACGCCCTTCACATTCCGGGCGATCTCCGGTCGTTCGAGGAGCAGGAGTGCAAGATTCGTCAAAGGGCCGAGGGTAACGAGGGTGATTTCTCCGGGACGCTTGCGAACGGTATCGATGATAAACTCCGTCGCCCGTCGGGGGTCTTCTTCGATAGCAGGCGGTGGAAGGGCGACATTACCCTGCCCGTCGGCGCCGTGCACATGGTCGACGGAGCCGCGATACGCAGACGCGAGGGGGCGTGCCGCACCGCGTGCGACGGGGATATCCTGTCGCCCCGCGATCTCAAGAAGGGAGAGAGCGTTTCGCGTCGTCGTTTCCACCGGCGCGTTCCCGAAGACGGTGGTGATCCCCACCACATCGATCTCCGGCGCTCCGAGGGCGTAGAAAATCGCCATCGCGTCGTCGATGCCGGGATCGGTGTCGATGATAATCGAATGTTGTGTCATGGTACCGCGGTTATACCACGCCTCGGGTCACGACGGGAACGCGTTGGTGTAGCCGATCCACCCCGCAAGGGTTCCTTCAAGAACGTACCCGGTGTGGCGCAATCGAAGCGATACGTCCCGAATATGTACATCAAGGCGTCTGAGAGTTGTGACCCTCACCTCGGCAACGGGTTCCCCTCCTTCGAATTCGAGAGTGAGAACAAACTCGTCGGGGCGCGCGGAGGGGCGCAGCCCGAGGAGTTCCGCCGGAAACGCACCGTCGTCGTCGCGGGTTCCCGCGGTAAGGTCGAACAGAACCTCTTCGGTTTCGCCGTCGATCCTGATCATCACATCCGACTCGTGAGCGGTTATCCGGATCCGTTCGTTTGGTCTCGTCACGCCATGCTCCTTCCGGTGTTACGCGCCGAGTATGGGTCGAAATTATTACCCCCGGGTTACCGCTCCATTACAGATTGGTAATGGAACGGTGCAGGACCGGCCGTCGGAACGCAAAGCGATCAGAACGTCGCGAGAAAGGCACCGAGCTGGACGTACAGGTCGACGGCGTTCTGGTACGTATTGATCTCCGCCCGTCGCAGATTCAGTTCGAGCTCCCGGATCTCCAGCCGCGTCCGCCCCCCCCGTTCAAACTGCGCCACCCCCTCCCGCAGGGCGAGTCGGTCGCGTTCCTCCTGGAGCTGCGCCGCCGCCAGCGCCTCCTCAGCGATAGCGATGCTCTGGAGAGAGAGTTCGCCGTCGAGGATCGCCGCAGAGCGCGCCGCCGCAAGCTCCAACCGCGTCAGATCGATCTCGTCCTGAATCTCCCGTCGTTCATCCCCGCGGAACTGGTTCGGCGAGATCATCACTTCCACCCCGGCGGTGGTGATCGGGTCTGCGACGTTGTCCCCTCGGGGAACGGATACCCCTCCAAAAATACCGATCTCCGGGCGCCATCCGGGGATCGTCGTCACCTCGTGTTCGAGGGCTGCGACCCGCTCCTCCAGGAGGGCGATCTCCTCCGTAGCCGGTTCCTCCTGCTGCCGCGAATCGACGTCCACCATCCGGGCCGCGATCCGGGACGACAACTCATCGAACGAAACCGGCGTCGGGGTGTATTCACGATCGCTCGGTGCAAATATCCGTTGAAATGCGTTCCACTCCCCGGCGTATCCCCGGCGGGTGTCGAAAAGTCGCCGCCGTGCTTCGAGCAGTTCCGCCTGCTGATTCTGCAGATCCTGAAACGAAACCTCCCCGACCTCCTGTCGCTGACGCAGGAGACTATACTTCTCCTCTTCGAGAGGAATGACCGATTCCGCGAGTTCCCGCTCCCACCGACGGATCAGAAGTGTCAGCGCCCTGCGTTCCGCCTGGACCCGCACCTCCCGAATCAGGAAATCCCGGCGGATCAGGGCGGTGCGGTACGACTCCTCTTCCCGCCACGTCGTCCGACGCGGCTCGAGGGGACGGAGACGGAGCGAAACACTGTCTTCGCCGGCACCCTCCCCGTCGATCGACGTATCGGCGCTGATCGAAAGCTGCGAGCCCAGGGGAACCGAGATACCCGCCGAGGAAGCAAACAGTGCGTCGTCGGAACCGCTTCTGCGATACGAACTTCCCAGGGTGAATTCCGTATCCAACACCGACGCCTCACCTCGCAGAGCGATCACCGCCTGGTTCACCGAAAGTTCTGATCGGCGAACTCCCAGGTTGCGCTCCCGGGCGAGGTCTCGGATCTCCTCGAGAGAGAGAACGACCGGCTCTTCCCCCCCGGTTTCCTCCTGGGCAACGAGGGTCACCGGGAGAACCACCGTCATCCACAGGACCGCGGCTACAAAGACCCCTTGCGGGATAGCTGCCTTCCGCCTCATTCCACCCCCTTGATTCGCATGAGACTCAGGATACCGGGAACAACGAAGAGGGTGAACGCCGTTGACACGACGAGTCCTCCGGATACGGCGATACCAAGGGGCTGGACGATGTTCGACCCCTCTCCCATCCCGATCGCGATCGGCAGCATTCCGAACACGGTGGTAAGCATCGTCATCATGATCGGCAGGAACCGCAATCCTGCGGTTTCTACCAGCGCTTCGATTCGATCCGTCGTCACCGAACGGATACGGAGGTAGAAGTCGATCATGATGATCGCGTTATTCACGACGATTCCCCCGAGGAGAATCGTTCCGAGCATCGAGTTGAGGCTCAATGTTGAATTGAAGAGATACAGGCTCGCGATCACGCCGACAAACCCGAGGGGAACGGTCACCAGGATGACCAGCGGTATCCGCAGGGAATTGAACTGAAACGCCAGCAACAGGTAGATAAGTACCACCGACACCCCGAGAGCAACGAAGAGGGAACGAATCGCTGTATCGAGTTCCTCCTGGGGATTATCGAAGGTGATCGTGAATCCCGGGGGAAGCTCCAGCTCCTCCTCGAGGAGGGCGCGCATCTCTCTTTCGTACTCCCCCCGACGTGCCGCGGGTGTGCCCGGTGGCATTCGTCCGTAGAGCCGAAAGATCGCCTCTCCATCCTCGGATGCGATACCGGCGACCCCGGTGGACTCGCTGAAATCGAAGAAATGCTTCAACGGAATCGCGCCGCGCCGAAAGGGGATCAGGAAATTCTCGATGCCTCGCCGTCCCCGGATGGTATCCTCCGGGTACCCCGCCGACACATCAACAACGCCGTCGTCACTCGCCAGTTCGATCGCGGCGGTTCCCCGGAGGGCGGTGTCCACAACGTTGAGAAGGGTGGTCTCGGTAAACCCCGGAAACCCCTCGAGGACACCTTCCCGGGGTGTGATCGTCAGTTCGTCGGAGAACGATGTCGACGGATTGGTAAAGGTCCACCCGTACCGCTCCGTTCCGTTCACCAGGTCCCGCATCCGTTCAAGGAGGGTCACTGCAACAGCCGGGTCATCTCCGTGGACGCTGATCTGGAGATCCATCGTTCTCGGCAGAGGAAGCTGCGCGGGGTCCCACATCATCACGTTGTAATACCACGCGTTACCGGATACGAACTCACCCTGCAGGGTCGCTACAACCTCTTCCGCGACGGAGGAGTCCCTCAGATTGAGAAACACTCGGTTGAACCGGCCCATCACGTCGGCGTAGGTCGTTACCACGTGTTCTCCCACAAGTTCGTCCACTCGCCCGGCGACGTCGGGGATCACCTCCTCGATGATCTGCTCCCGATCGGTGATCGTCGAACTTCCGAAAAAGACCACCACCCGGTCGCTCAGGGGGGGCGAGATGATCTCCCGGGGGATCAGCGGTAACAGATAGATTACCGAGTAGACAAGGATACCGAAGGACGCGAACAGAAAGATGATCACCGCCGCACGACGGCGCAGGAGATTCCGGAGGAGCGATTTGTACATCTCCCGGATGCCGGTCATGAACGCCGTGGACACGCGATTGAGGGCGCGCTCCTTCGTTGCGGTTCCGGCAGCGGTCGCGGTACCGGCAGCAGTTCCGGAACCGGTCGTGGTGCCGGTATCGGTAGCGGTCCCGGCGGGCAGTGCCGGCGCCCGGTCCCGCCTCGGCCCCCGGGAACGGAACATCAGGTACGCGAGGACCGGAACGATCGTGAGGGCCACCACGAGGGAGATACTCAGGGCGAACACCACCGTCCGCGCCTGATCTCCGAGAATCGCGTTGGTCAGCGGCGCGGTAGCGGAGATCGGAAGAAACACCAGAACCGACGTGAGCGTCGAGGCGATCACCGGTCCGCGCACCTCGGATACGGAGATCACGATCAAACGTTTCAGCTCATCGTTGGTTCGCAGGGAACGTTCCATCTGCCGATGGCGATGGATATTTTCTATCACCACGATCGCCGAATCGATCACCATTCCCACAGCGAGGGCCACTCCACCGAGGGAGATCAGATTCAGACTGACGTCGAAGATCGCCATCAGGATAAAGCTCAGGATGAGCGCCGTCGGCAGGGATATCCCGATCAGGAGGGTGTTGTGGACCTCTCCGAGGCCGAGAAGGACCACCACCATCGCGAGGATCGCCCCGAGGACCGCCGCGCGCACGACGTTTTCCACGGCGCGATTGATGTAGTCCGCCGGGTCGAGGAAGGTTCGGAACGAGGTGTCTCCGGGGAGTATTCCGTCGGCTTTCGCCTCCTCCAGAACATCGACGACCTGTCGCGACATCTCCCGGACGTTGCCTCCGTCGACGGGTGTTGCGGTGATCTGGATCCCCCGCTCTCCCTCCATAATGAAGACGCGGCGCGGCAACGTGTAGGCAACGGAGATATCCGCGATATCCTGGAGGCGCAACGCCACGCTTCCGGGGCGGGCAACAACGATTTCGCCGACATCAAAGACCGAGTCGATTCCCCGGCGAAAGCGAAGGTTGTAGGAGACGTCTCCCTCGTCGATGCTCCCCACCGAACGCGTCTGGACTTCCGACCGTATCGCCGATTCAACGTCGAGGATCGTGACACCGTATGACAGCATCACCTCCGGACGCAGCACCACCTCCACCTCGAGCTCCTCAACAGGGTAGATATCGACGCTTTCCGCATCATCTACCGTGTTCATCATCGGTGCCACCGACACATCGAGAGTCCGGTACAACTCCTCGGGACTTATCGACGGCGAGGTGATCCCGACGATCAGATACCCGGCGTTCTCGCCGGAAAAGGAGCCGACCCGTCCCGCATCACGCAAACCTGACGGCAGAAGCGCCTCGATCGAGGTCATCACCGACTCGACATCACTCCTTGCATCTTCAGGGTCGGTCTCCCAGTCGAAGGTGAAGGTGAAGGAACTGCGGTCGTTCTCGTAGGAGACCTCCAGGAGATCGACGCCGTCGATCGCAAGGAAACGCGTCTCGATCTCCTCACCGTAGTCCTCGGAAAAATCGACCGCCGAGATTCCGTCGTGACTGACCGTCGCCCGCACCCGGGGGCGCTGCGTCTGCGGATAGAGCTGGATCGGGAGCTGTATCACGAGGTAGATACCAAGGGAAATGAGGATCGCCGTCAGCAGGAGTACACCGGTGGTCTTTCGGAATATCAGTTCCAGCATCGCACTGTTACCGGGAGCGTTCATCCGCGGACGGTACCGGCTGTCCCTCCCGTTCCCGCCCGGTGAGGATACGCAGATAGGACACGCCGTCGGCAAGGCCTTCGCGGATCAACACCTCGTCACCGAAGGAGGGACCGACGGATACCTCCCGGGGGACCAGCGTGTTCTCCGGGGATATGCCCCACACGAAAAACGACCCGTATCGGCGCACCACCGCATCCCGGGGTATGAAGACTCCCCGAACGGTATCAACCGGGAGTTCGATCAGGATGAACTCGCCGATACGTACCTCCCCGCTCCGGGGGAATGAGAACGTCAGATCGAACAACCCTGTTTCGTAGTCCGGTTCCTGTGATCGGGAGCGGAGCGTTCCGGTGATCGCACCGCCGTCGACCGTACGCCCCGTAACCTGCTGTCCGATCTGAACTCGAAAGGCGTCCTTGTCCGACACCGCCGCGTCAAGGCGAAACCGCTCCGTTCCGATGATCGTTACCGCCGGTGCCCCCTGAGACACCTCCGATTCCGGGGAGACGTGTATCTCCGCTACGCGTCCGCGTACTCGCGCGTTCAGAGGAACCGGCTGATACAGGTCGAGGAGGTCATCCCGACGACGAATCCGGAGCAACCGGTCCCCTGCGGCAACGGTATCGCCTTCCTGGACGAGAATGGTACCGACGTATCCCGCCGAGGGGATCCGGTGTTCGATTCGGACCTCCGGTTCGAGACGTCCGACGACGGTGATTCCGTTGGATCGTTCTTCGATTGCCGTGATCGCTACCGGTCCACCCGGATCGGGCGACCCGTTTTCGCCGTTCCCGGCACCGCCCCTACCGGATCCGGTACCGACACCCCGACCGGACTGAGCGATGAGGGGCGCCAGTGAGCTAAGGATAAAGAGGACGAAGAGAAGGAGTCCTCCCCACCGCCGGCGTCGGATCAATGGTGTTGTCATACGCTCTCTTGGCACGCGGGCCGACGTAGTACGAATCTCTCTCATCGTGAACCAAGGATACCGATAAAGCCCGATCGACGTATACCGGCGAGGGATGTACAATAAACCATGCTTGATTCACTTTCGGTCACGATCGTTGCGGAGGATTCCGTCGGGTACGAGACCCCCTTCCTCGGGCAACACGGGGTCTCCTTTTTTCTCGAGGCGCGCTCCGACGAGATCACCCGCCGTGTTCTCGTGGATGTCGCCCAGCATCCCGAACCGCTTCTCGAGAATATGTGTCTCCTCGGGATCGATCCGGAATCGATCGACACCGTCGTGCTGACCCACTGTCATTACGATCACACCCAGGGACTCACAACGATCCTCGAGCGGATCGGACGTTCCGACATCCCGGTGATCGCCCACCCCGACCTCTTTCGCCTCAACTTCGCCGAGTCACCGGAGTTGCGCCACATCGGGGTTATGAACGGCGACGGACCCGAAGAGATCGCCGCCGCCGGGGGGCGCCTCTACCTCGTCAGGGATTCCCTCCAGATCGTTCCGGGGTTGCGCACCAGTGGTGAGGTGCCCCGGGTTACCACCTACGAGAACAAGGAGACCAGTCTCAAGACGCTCCGGGACGGACGAATCGTCGTCGACGAGATGTGGGACGAGCTGAGCGTGTACGCTTCGGTCCGGGGCGTCGGCACCGTGATCGTTACCGGCTGCAGCCACGCCGGAGTGGTCAACATCACCCGCCACGCAAAGCAGTCCGATATGGACGCTGCTGCCGGTGCTACGCGCCCCGCCGAGGGTGATTCCGGTATGCCCCGGATCGCGGGTATCATCGGTGGTTTCCATCTCATTGAGGCGGACCGGACGAGGATCGAACGTACCGTAGAGGACCTTGCCCTGGAGGAGGTGGCCCACATCTACGCGGGACACTGCACCGGATTTCCCGCACAAGCTGCGCTGTACGGGAAGTTTGGAGACGCTTTTACCCCCCTCCGTACCGGGCAGCGTTTCGAGTTCCCTGCACCGGAAGCGACGTAGTATCCCCCGCGGGCGGTCCCGCCGGGTGGTGAAAGACAAGGTGGTCCGTCATCGCCTGTTCACAAGTGCAGCGCTTTCCGCCAGTCCGTATCGTTGAAGAGGGCGACGTGGAGGGCGTACACCACCACCGCCAACGGCACCAGCACCGCCGCGGTAATCCAGGACCACCCGATGCCGCCGCTCACCGCGAGGTCGATGAGCACGAGCATTACGGCTGTATCAAGACTCACAAACCCGAGAACGTTGAGTCCTCTGTACTGCGCCCGGCCGAGGTAGTAGAGGAACCCTGAGAGAGGAACGATAACCGCGGCGACCACGGCGGACCACCCCACGGTGATCACCGCTCCGCTATTCCGGATGACCATATGGTCGAGGATGATCTCGATCCCCAGAATCGCCACCGCAGTCACGACACCGATCAGTGAAACTCGGGTCGTCCAGTTCCGTTTGAGAAGGGTAGTGATCACGATTCCCGCCTCGGCGGCTCCCCACAACAGGACGAGAAGGGCGATTACCGTTGATGATCCTTCCCCCGCAGGAGGCACGATTCCATCGGCGCCGGGTCGCCCGAACACAAGCGCAAGGGTTCCGCAGAGCAGGAGGTTGCCCGCCGTTGCCGTCGGGAATCTCGTGATCCCCCACCGGAAGATCAGCGTCCCGAGGAGGACCGCGCCGATCATCGGTACCGACACATAGTACGACCACGTCACCCCGCCGTTCCGCACAAGATCAAGAATCGTCGTCAGCACGATCGGGAAGATCGCAAAGAACACGACAGTACCGAGGAAGAGTCGCTGTTTTTGCTTTGGCGTGAGAGAGCGGTACATCTGTTTTGGCGGGATCACATCCTCAGGATAGTCACCAGGGGCATCGATGTTGATCCGCGCCTCTCTCGGGATCGGCGTGTCGCACAGCGGACACCGCTCGAGTCTGTCTTCGATCTGAACACCGCAACGGGGGCAATACGCCATCAGTCAACTCCTGTTCGTGGTAATCGCTACGGGAACACCGCGTTCCCGCAGGCGCGCGAAAAACCGCCGCTCTATCGAGCGGTCCCCGGTCGTACCGGCAAAGGCCAACCGCGTCTCTCCTGCGAAGGCGATCGCCGTCGCGTTCAGCGCGTTGTTATGAGGAGGAGGGATGAAGGAGTACCCCTCGATGTACGGCTGCATCGCCTCCGGGACCGAGACGTTCCCCAGGTTGGAGAACCCGATCGTGAAATTCCTGGTGCCGTATAACGAGTACGCCCACCGCAGGATCGGGTCTTTGATCAGAAGGGGAACGATCCGGATGAACGGGTTCTTTTCGCTCTTCATGTTCCGCACGATCTGGCGCCGGATATGCTTCGCGTCCAGCTCGCTTCGCATAAAGTAGTGCACTTTCGCGAGGATATCATCGAACCCGAAGTCGCCGAGGCGAAAATCGACTCCGGGATCGACGGCAAGAACGAAGTTACGCATCGTCCGGGAGGGGAAAAATCGTCGCAGGTTGATCGGGATACTCACCCGGATCGGCCGCGGCGACAGCCCCCGGAACTCCATCTCCTCCCGGGCAACGTCGATCAGCAGTGCCGTGAGATATTCGCCGATCGTCACGTTCTGTTCTCGTGCCACGTTCTTGAGCTCTTTTCCGGGGATTCGCCCCTCGACGACAAGAAACACCGGCGGGGGCATCGCGGTTCCTCCGAAGTGCAACGCCGGCGATGATGGCGGCGCCGGAGGAATCCGCGGTCGGTACTCCCGGGCAAAACTGTCCTCGTACTCCTCCTCGTCGATCGGCCGGTGAACATCCACAGGCAGCTCCCGTGTATCCAGGGGAACACCACGACGACGGAGGTATTCGGCGATCACTCCGTTGAGAAACGCGAGTGCTCCCGCTCCGTCGGTCAGGATATGGGAGACCTCAAAGGCGATCCGGTTCCGGAACGCGATCAGCCGGAAGGGGTGTACCCCCCGCCGTTTGAAGGGGATGTACATGCAGGGGTACCGACTCTCCGCCTCAACGAGGGCAGGAACGGCGGAGCGCTCGAAGTAGTACCAGAACACCCCTTTCCGAAGTTCGACGTGAAAATAGGGGCACCGCTGAAGCATCGCATCGTACGCTTCCTGGAGTGTGGCGACGTCGATCGCCTCCCGGAGCGTCGCGGCGAGACGGAACACCGTCGAGCGCCGCCGGGAGAGCATCCCCGGAAAGATCTTGGCCGCGTTGTCGAGGCGGTACGAGTAATGCTCATCCCCGACACCGTCGCCCCGGTCGTGGGACTCCTCCCTGGCGGTCACTATCGCTTGACTCGTGCGTTTCCCGTCCATAACGCCCACACCTGCTCCTCATCGGCGGGCTGGGCGTAGTCGGTGAGGAACGTCGTCGCAAGGGCACCGCTTGCCCATCCGAACTGGAGCGCCTTCTCCGGGTCCCACCCTTTGAGGAACCCGTAGAGCAACCCGCCGACAAATCCGTCACCGCCGCCGATCCGGTCGAGGACGCCGATCTCCCGAGGCTCCGCCGTATACCACCGATCTCCGGCGGAGAGGATCGCCCCCCAGAGATGGTGATTGGCGTCGAGAACCTCTCTGAGAGTCGTCGCACAGATCGTCACGTCGGGGTACGCGTGCCGTACGGTACCGATCATCTCCCGGAAACTGTCGATCTCCCCGGATAAGCCCGATCCCCCCGCTTCGGGGCCTTCCAGACCAAGGGCAAGCTGAAAATCTTCCTCATTTCCGACGAGGATATCGGAGATCCCTGCGATCTCCCGAAACACCCCGGAGAGCTCATCCTGCCGTCCCTCCCAGAAAGAGGCGCGGTAGTTCAGGTCAAAAGAGATCCGCGTGCCGTGGCGTTTCGCGGCCCGGGCGAGTTCGAGACAGAACGTCGCGGTCTGCGGCGACAGCGCCGCGATCAGACCGGAGAGGTGCAGAATCCCTACCCCGTCGCGGCGGAAGAGCTGTTCGAGGTCGAAATGGGAAAGATCGAGTTCCCGGCCGACCTCGCCGGCGCGATCGTTGTGAACCCGGGGACCCCGCAGTCCGTATCCGCTGTCGGCTATGTTGAACTGGTGTCGATACCCCCATGGACCTCCCTGATCGAACTCGGGGCCCTCGTAGTCGATATTCCGTGCCCGCAGGTCCGCCTTGATCAGGTCGGCGATGGGACTGCCTTTGACAAACGCGGTCAGAACCTTCACCGGTAGTCCGAGGTACGAGGAGATACTGGCGACATTTGTCTCCGCGCTGGTCGCCTCCAGCATGAACAGCTTGCTTGCGTGGGTCGGTTGTCCCGCCGGCGGGGTGATCCGGACCCCCATACTCGTGGGAACAACAAGTGCGTATTTCGCTTCCTTTCGGATTTCGATCATAATCGTGCAACTCCTCCGTCAGAGCATACCAGAACGGCAATTCTGAACACAAGCGTTCACCACCACTATTGCTCCGGTCCGTCGTCCTGCTGGCTCCGGACGGTGA
Organism: Alkalispirochaeta sp.; assembly: GCA_046540055.1. GTDB lineage: Bacteria > Spirochaetota > Spirochaetia > DSM-27196 > Alkalispirochaetaceae > Alkalispirochaeta. The sequence goes on along the minus strand of JBKHFT010000040.1, from coordinate 854 downwards.
CCTCCGCACGATTATACACCAGCGAATTCGGCGGTACACTCCGGGTAACCCAGGCGTTTCCGGCGATGATGCTGTCGTGGCCGATCACGGTGTCTCCACCGAGGATCGTCGCGTTGGAGTAGATGATCACGTTGTCGCCGATCGTCGGGTGTCGCTTCGTCTTCGTCAGCTCCTTGCTGACGCTGAGGGCACCGAGGGTAACTCCCTGGTAGAGTTTGACGTTGGCTCCGATCTCGGTGGTCTCACCGATCACGATCCCCGTGGCGTGGTCGATGAAAAAGGAGTCCCCGATCGTGGCTCCCGGATGGATATCGACGCCGGTACGGCGGTGAGCATACTCGCTGATCAGTCGCGGGAATACCGGCACCTTTTTCTCGTAGAAGCAGTGGGAGATCCGATACGCGGCGATCGCGTAGAATCCGGGGTACGCGGCGATCACCTCGTCGAGGGACTCCGACGCGGGATCGCCGGCGAGGATCGACTGGGCGTCCCGCCACATCATCGAGTACACCTGCGGCAGGGTACCCATGAACTCCCCCGCAATCTCTACAACCGGCTTCTCCAGTTGCGGGGCAAGGGGTTCAAGAAGCGACACGAGGTCCCGTTCGAGCCGGGAGAGCGCTCCGAGGAGTTCCTCCCGACTCCGGTACTCCTCCACCGTCACATGATGGGGAAAGAGGACCGCCAGAAGCGTTTCGAGAAAGCGTTCCGCCCCCGCCCGGGAGGGAAAACTCGACCGCTCCTTGTGGTGTACCGCGTACAGTCGTTCTACAAATCCGTCATCGGTCATCGCCTACCCCTTTTCGCTCGCCGGCGCGGGCGCTCCTGCCGTCGCCGGCGCGGGCGCTCCTGCC
>JBKHFT010000039.1:0-22903 GCA_046540055.1 Alkalispirochaeta sp. | reverse complement strand
CGCCCCTTCGTTCTGTGCAGCCCGTCCTGTGCCGCGCCGCTCTGTACCGCGCCGGAGGGAGGGGCCGCCGGTACCGGACAGGCCGTCAGATCAGACGGTGCCGTGCGAGTACCCTCCGGGCGGCCTCTTCCCCTGCGTCGAAGAGCTCCTGTGCCTTGCCGAGGTCGTGATACATGATGTGACCGATAGCCGGTTCGATCAGGACGTCGGCATCGGCTCGTCCTTCCCGGGAGGTGTTCAACATGAGGGCCGCGAAACTCCTGTAGGAGACGTCGAAGAGATTCGCCGGTAGCCCCTGTGATTCCAAATGCGCGTTGAGTTCGACAGCGATCACCGTGGTGGCTCCGAGGGCGCGGGTGTGGTCGGTCGGCAGGTTGTTGGTGACCCCGCCGTCTACCAGCGCGCGGTCGCCGTCCATCACCGGTTCGAAGATTCCCGGAATCGAACTGGAGGCGCGCACCGCTCGCGCTACGGGACCGCTGGTAAACACGACCTCCTCAAAGGTACCGATATCGACCGCGATCGCCGCGAAGGGTATCGAAAGATCCTCGATATTCCGGTCACCGACGATCTCTTCCACAAGTGTCTCGAGACGGGAGGTCTTGACGATTCCAAGTCCCGAGAAGCTGAGCTGGAGCAACTTCGACCACCCGATGTTCCGACTGACCTCATAGATCTCTCGCCATGAGAGGCCCGCAGCCATGAGGGCGCCCACGATACTGCCGACGCTGGTACCGGCAACCGCCGAGATCGGGAGACCGGCCTCCTCGATCACCTTGAGAACGCCGATATGGGCGATACCTCGAGCGGCGCCACCGCCGAGGGCGAGACCGATCCGCGGTGGTTCTCTCCTAAAGATTCCCATCGCCCGTTACCGCTCCTGACGCTCATAGCGCCGGGCGATATCCCGTAACTGTTCGCCCCGAGTGAACGCCATTACCCCCGCAGCGCGGGCGATACCGGCGACGAGGTGTGCGGGCACGGTATCGAGAAACTCTTCAGCGCTCCGGGCACCGGTGAGGAATTCCTTCGACGCTTCGATGCACCGCAACTGGTCGTCTTCGTCGAGGCACTGGTGCACGTAGAGCGAAAGCGGCGAATTCTGCAAGTCGAAGCGGGACGAGCTGGCCCGTCCATGCTTGAGGAGTCGAAACAGGTCGTTCATCTCGTCGTCACCGCGGATACATCCCGCCGGTTGTGGCGGAAGGTGGGAGACAAGACTGCTCCGGTCATCCCGGGGATCGATATCACCCATGAAGAACGCTACCGGCGCATCACCCCCGGTTAGATCCGCGAGGGCCCGGAGGATTGCGATGCTTATCATCTTGATTCCCAGATATCTCCTCGCGATCGCGAGGTTGAAGGCGGTTCGTTCGATAAGCTGCCGATACGTATCCGCGTCGGGGTAGTCCCGGAAACGGTTGAACACATCATCCGCCCGGAGGCTGCTGAGAAATCCTTCCATCTTCATCAACGCGGTGCTGTAGCTTGCGATCGTATACAACCCCGAGAGGCGGAGAGAGGGGTTGCTCTCCGGCAAAAGCTTCCAGGTGTTATCGAGAAAACGTCCGGGGTCGGACTCGGAGAAGTTCCCGACGTCCTGGTTGGAGAAACAGACCGACGCACGGACCGTTTCGTCGATATCTGCTTCAGAAAGCCCGAGACCAAAAGCGTCGTTCGTGGCGGCGATCCGCTCCCGGAGAATCTCCGGCGGACGCCTGCCCTCGGAATCCGGACGGCGGAAGGGAATCGTTGCTTCGATACACGCCGTGGCGATCAGAAGGTCACGGTCGGCTACCGTCCCTTCCAGAAGACGATCCATCACAAGGGCGCTGAGAAACTCGTTGAGTCCCCCGAAGGGGGACAACGTCTGCCCCGGTTCGAAGGCGAACACCGCCGCGCACCCCCAGAACGCGCGATCCCCGGGATCGATCTCGCGTTTCAGCGTAACGGAGCCGTCGGTACAGGAGATGTACGGATCAAGCAACGCTGCTATCTCCTCGAGAAATCCGTCATCGACCTGATAATAGACGATATCGTGAAAGATCGCCGCGAGGGTGGTATGGGGATTCTCGGGATCGGAAAGGTCGAATATGTGCTCAGGAGTGTGAAACGTTCGTTGCTGGGTGCTCATCGCGCGGTGTACCATCACACCGATGCCTTCGATCCTGCGATCGTCCATATCCGCATGTAACCGTGTCAACGCGCCATGGAGCAGTCCGATCGTGCGGTGCACGGTTCCACTGGGGATATCGGTGTAACGGGGTGAAACGTCGGACATCGCGCCTCCTTTTCGTAAAGGGTAGTCCCCTCCTGCGTTTTTTACCAGCGTTGCGGCGACGAATTCCGTGCATTATACTGGATGTAGTGTCCCGTTCCGCGGTCATGATCCGGGGAAGACAAATCACAAGAAAGAACGAGGTGACCAATGAGTATCCGTGGAAAAGCTCTCATCGTCCTTGGTGTGATCCTGTTTCTGCTGATGGGAACGATGATTCCCTTCGGCGTCTTCCAGTATCGTACGATCCGTGACCAGAGTATCGACGATACGGTGAAGGAGTTCACCTCGCTTCTGCAGGACGCGATCCGCGCCAAAGAGGACGTCTGGCTCACCAACGCGTTGCAGATCGCGGAGAATCCGTTGATCAAGGAAGCGATCGTCTCCGAAGATCGTGAAAGCGCCTTTGCGATGCTTCAACAGTATGGCGACATTTTTCGGGAAAGCACGAACTTCGCGAATGTTCAGGTCCATCTGATCGACGCGTCTCGTCGCTCCTTCGTCAAGTCCTGGGATTTCGAAAGTTACGGGGAAGACCTGTCCTACAGCACCGCGTATCGGCATGCCCTTGAGAAAGGTGAGGGGCTTGTCACGATGGAGCAAGCACCGAAAGGGCTTCGTCTGAAGGGACTGTTTCCGGTGATTGTCGACGGTGAAACGGTTGGGCTCGTGAACTTCGAAGGCGGACTCAACTCGATCAAACGCGATTTCGAGGAACGGGGTCTTCACTTCCTCTACTTTCTCGATGACGCGTATCTCGATATAGCGACCGGTCTCGGTGAAGCTCCGAAGGTGGGACGATACCTGCTCAGTCAGTCGGACTTCGACGAGACGTATCTGTCCTATGTGGAAGAGCGGTTCGGGGAAGAGTGGTCCGATTCCGGTGCCGATCCGAACGGCACGGGCGCCGACGTGTACGATGCGGCTACGAGCCGGGAGGCATCCGGCGAAGCGTCGTACATCCTCGACGACCGGTACCTCACCGTTCTCCTCCCGGTCATTCGACACGACGGTGAGAAGCTGGGAGTGTTCATCGTCGCGGAGGCGACGGAGCAGGTGATGCTTGTCGTGAACAAGAACAGAACACTCCTGGTGACGATATTCTCCGTCGTCCTCGCGACGTTCGTCGTGTTGACGGCGATCCTCTTCGTCTTTGTCGGGGTCGGTATCGTCCGACCGTTGCGTAGGGTGGTCGGGTTTGCCCAGGATCTTGCGGACGGGGATTTAACACAGACGATCGATGCCGACCGGAAAGACGAGATCGGTGAGGTTGCGAAAGCGGTTCGTAACATGGGGGACCGCCTTCGGGATGTCGTGGCGAACATTCGCCTTGCGACGGAATCGGTCGATTCCGGGACGGGCAACGTGAGCGCCAGCGCCCAGATGTTGTCGGAGGGGTCGAGCGAGCAGGCGGCGTCGGTGGAAGAAACCTCGGCGTCAATGGAGGAGATCAGCTCCCAGGTTCGCAGCAACGCCGAAAACGCTGCGCAGACCGAGAAGATCAGCGGCGCCGTGGCGCAGGAAGCGGAGGAGACAAGTGCCGCCGTTGGTGCCGCGGTGGAAGCGATGCGAGCGATCGCGGAGAAGATCTCCGTTATCGACGAGATCGCCCAACGGACCAATATGCTCTCCCTGAACGCAGCGATCGAGGCGGCCCGGGCGGGGGAAGCAGGCAAGGGGTTCGCCGTCGTCGCCTCCGAGGTTCGCAAGCTGGCGGAACGCAGTCGGGATGCGGCTGCGGAGATCACGGAACTCGCCCGGACCGCCGGCGAAACGGTGGAGGTCGGTGGCGAGAAGATCAAATCCCTCGTGCCGTCGGTGCGGCAGACGGCGGAACTGGTACAGGAGATTACCGCCACCAGCCGCGAGCAATCGACTGGAGCCGAAGAGGTGACAAAGACGCTGCAACAACTCGATCAGGTGGTACAGAGCAACGCCGCCGCCGCGGAAGAACTGGCTTCCACCGCAGAAGAGCTTACCACCCAGACGCGTACGCTCGACGATACGGTCTCTTTTTTCCACACAGATCAGACGGGAAGTGCCGAGGTGGAGGGGGTCAACTTTGCAACGATCCGATTCAAACATCTCCAGTGGAAATCACGCCTCAGGGGATATATCACCGGCGACCGGATGATCGACCGCAGCGAAGCGGTGTCCGACCGGGAGTGCGCTCTCGGTGAGTGGTACTTCGGTCCCGGTCTCGAACGCTTCGGCGATCTGCCGGCGATGAAGCGCATCGAGGAGCCCCACCGACAGCTACACCTGCTGGTACGGGAGATCATGGATCTCACCGACGCCGGAGACCGGGCGGGGGCGTTCCGCAAGCTGGATGAGCTGGGACCGCTTTCTGAAGAGATCGTTGAACTCCTTCATGAAGTAGAGGGTGCCTTGCGAGGTCGGTAGTTTCCGGTCAACCCGTCACCGATTGGGGGCGGGGAGCCTGATCTCGATTCGCGTGCCGACGCCACCGACCACCGGTGAATCGATCCACATCCGTCCGCCGAACATACGGGTCACATGGTACGCCTTGGTGAGACCGAACCCGCCGCCCCGGGTGGGGCGGTCGCCGACGTTGCTGCCGCGGAAACCGAACCGTACGACCCGAGAGATCTCGTCTGGCGGTATTCCCATACCGGTATCGCTCACTACGTACCGGAGCTCGTCTCCCGAGTGGTGCAACCCTGCGGTGATCGAGCCTCCCGGAGGGGTATACTTTCGCGCGTTCGCGAGAAGATCCCGCATCACGTCCTGGAACACCGCCGGCATCGCGATCGTCGCACCGGAAACGCTGGAGATGTTGAACGTGACCATGTAGTACCCCGCTTCGTGTTCCGCCAGGTTATATACGATGCGGTAGCCGCCCATGCTGTTTCGTTCGATCGCCTGCAGTACGCCGACGAAGTTGTTTTTCAGTTTCCTGACGTCGTGGTTTACCCACGCGAGAGGGTCCTCGGCGCGAGCAACGATCTCGGCGGCGCGAACTTCGAGGATACTGAAGATCGACCTGACGTTTCCTACGATCGCCTGTACCACCGGGTCGCCTTCGCTCCCGGCGTTCGCCACTTCCGAAGCGATCACCCGTTCCGCGTCCTCGATAAACCGGTCCACATTGGCTACCTGCCGGGATGCTTCGTCGGGATCGCGAAGGAGCTCGGCGGTCTCCACGACGCGATCGTGCATTCCGTCGATCTCCGGAACGCCCCCGAGATGCTCCGAAAGCGCCGAAAACTCGAAGATGAGGACATTCAGCACGTTCAGGACGCTGTGCATATCGATCAGTGTACGCTCTTCTATCGAGACGTTCAGATCACCGGTTATTTCCATTCTACCTCACTATATCGTGGAACGATCGGGGTGTCGAATCGGGCCGGACTCGGCGCTGGACCGATCCCGGAGCTGGGCCGGCTACGGCGCGCCGGACCGGCCCCGGCGGGTCACACTCCCATGCAGGTACCCACAAGACGGGCACTCGAGATCCAGCTATGATCCTCGGGAACAACTTTCTTCTTCCCTGCGACCTCCTTGAGGGGGACCGGCTCGCTTCCGTTGCCGTGGATCGCGATCATGTTGTTGTAGTTGCCCTGCGCGAGAGCCTCCGCCGCTGCGGTGCCGAGGAGTGAGGAGATCAGTCGGTCCCGGGGCGAAGGACTGCCGCCGCGCTGAACGTGGCCAAGGGAGGTTACCCGTGCCTCCGTCCCCGTCAGCTGCTGCAGTTGCCTCGCAATCTGACTCGCCTTTGGCTCCTGGACGAGATGATACGCCTCACCGTTCTCGTCCGTTTCTACAACGATCTCACTCTTGTCACTCTTTTTATCTTTCTTTCCCGACGCGAGTGCCTTCGCCTCATCTTTCGAGATCGCTCCCTCAGCTACGGCGATGATGGAGAACCGCTTTCCGTTCATCCTGCGTTTCTCGAGGTGAGCAGCGACGCTCTTCAGATCGTAGGGTATCTCGGGAATCAGGATCACGTCGGCGCCACCGGCGATCCCCGCGCCGAGGGCGAGCCACCCCGAGTTGTGCCCCATGATCTCGCAGACGATGATCCGGTGATGGCTGGTCGCGGTGGTGTGAAGACGGTCGATCGCATCGGTGGCGATCTGCATCGCCGTATCGAAACCGAAGGTGATATCGGTGCCCCACACGTCGTTGTCGATCGTCTTGGGAAGGGTCAGAACGTTCAGTCCCCCTTCCGTGTGGAGGTGGTTTGCGTTCTTCTGGGTTCCCCCGCCGCCGAGACATACGAGGCAATCGATGTGGTGCTTCTTCACGTTGTCTATCGCCGCCTGGGTCATATCCATCTTTTTCCCGCCCATCGGCATCTTGTGCGGCTTGTCCCGGGAGGTTCCGAGGATCGTCCCGCCCTGGGTGAGAATCCCGCTGACGGTGCGATCTTCGAGAGCAACCGTCCGGTTCTCGACGAGCCCCCGAAAACCGTCGAGAAACCCGACGACCTTGATCCCGTAGGAACCGATCGCCGCTTTGACGACCCCGCGAATCGCCGCGTTGAGGCCGGGACAATCGCCCCCGCTGGTGAGAATCCCGATACACTTTGTTTTCGAAACGGACATTTCGCACTCCTTTGGTTCAGGCGTTTACCGTCATTATAGGTGGAGGTTCCGAATGTTGCACCCTCGACGGACGACGGTAACAGAATCAGCGACACCCGGTGTTATACCGGATAAGGAGCATGATGATGATACAGCGGATGTATACCCTGGCGGCGGTCGCCGCTATGCTGGTCGTAACCGGAATCGTTCCCGTCGCTGCCCAGATCGGTGGTCAGATCGTCGGATTTGCGGCAGCGCCGCTGGCGGAGGATCCCGATTCTATCGATGATCTCCCGCGAGAGTACCGCAAGATGGATGACGAGGAGCTCTTCGCCGGTATAGAGGGAGAGCTGTGGTTCGACCGGTTCGGGTTCGGTATGCGCCACGCCGGCACGTTTCACCGTCTTGAAGTCGAAGTGTTCGACGAGTCGGTAGACTCCGTACGGAGTTCGATGAAAGATGCGTGGTGGTACGACGGACAGAGTGATCTCTTCGCGTCGTTTCATCTCTTTCGTGGCGGGAGCGGTATCGATCCCTACATCCGGTATGGAGTCGGGGTGTCGAGCAGAACGTATCTGAACGAACACTTCGGATACGACGACACCCGCGAGATCTGGACGACCGCGGAGGCGCTGCAGGACGATGAAGATGGTGACGAAGAGGCCGAGGATTCGTATGATCGTGTCGTCAGCGCCGGGCTCTATCAGTATTTCGGAGCGGGAGTGCAGGTCAATCTTTCCGGATTGGTCATCGGCACCGGTGTCAACTACAACATTCTGCATCAACAGTTCGAAACGGTTGACGAGACGTGGGGGAGTTTCCCGAAGGCGCGCTTTGAAGCGCGGGTCTATGGCGGGGTGGCGTTCTGATATGGCGTTCACGGAGAGGATGAAGACACGTGGCGATAGATGTAGAAACGTACTACCGAACCTACGGCCCCATGGTGTTCCGCCGGTGCCGCCACCTCCTTCGCGACGAGGAGGAGGCGGCAGATGCGATGCAGGACACGTTCCTTCGCCTTCTGCGGTATCAGGATCGACTGACCGACGGTGGTGCTTCGAGTCTGCTTTATACGATCGCGACCAACGTCTGCCTCAATCGGATTCGATCGGCGGGACGAAATCGGAGCGACGCAGTGGGTGAGCTTCTGGAGGAGATCGCGGCGGTGGAGGATCATGCTGATGCTGTTCTGACGAACCACTTTCTCGATCGCGTCTTTGCCCGTGAAAAGACCGACACCCGGACGATCGCGACGTATCGCTATATCGACGGAATGACCCTGGAGCAGACCGCCGAGGCGTCGGGGCTTTCCGTGTCGGGCGTCAGAAAACGACTGCGCCGTTTGCAGCGGACCGTGCAGACCGTGGAGGAGTTGTAACGATGAACGAGAAGATACCCGATTTTTTTCTGGAACAGTATCGTCTCGGTGAAGCGTCCCCGGAGATGGTACGGCGTATCGAGGTTGACGAGAACGCCCTCGCGCGTCTGGCCGAACTGGACGACGACAGCGAGGAGATCCTTCAGCGATATCCTCCGGGATGGTTTGCGGAGCAAGTGCGCCTCGCGTCGGAGCGGGAAGGATCGCGGAATGGAAGGAGGGCGCAGCGCCGCCGGCGCACCTCGACGGGGATCATACCCATTCTGCGGGATGTGATGCGCAGTCCCGTGTTCATTCCCGTTATGGCGGCGGTAGTGATCGGCGCTCTCGTGATCCCCGGTATCCTCACCGATTCCACCACCGTGTCGACCCGCGAGGGTGATCCCCAGCACGTCGCACGGGGAGAACGCCTTAAAGGACTTGAGTCTGCCGTTTCGGTGTACCGGCGTGGCAGTGATGCATCGGTAGAGCGGCTGTCCGATGGTGAGACAGTATATGCGGGAGACACGCTCCAGATCGCATATACCGCCGCTGGTGCCGTGACAGGGGTGATCTTCTCCGTTGACGGGAGCGGCACCGTGACGCTCCATTTCCCCGAGAATGAGGGAGTCCCGGCAACCCTCGTGCAGGATGGCGAGACGGCTCTTCCCTACGCGTACGTACTCGACGATGCTCCCGACTTCGAGACGTTCTATTTCGTGACAACCGACGAAGAGATATCGGTGGCGGCGGTGATCCGGGAGGTGGAAACCGGAGTTGCCACAACGATCGAGGAGGCGCGCCGCAGGGGTTCATCGGCGACGGAGGCTGCGGAACTGACGGATCGGCGCGTTCGGGAGGCGATCCGGGACCATTTCCCGGTCGATGTGATCGACTCTCTGACGGTGATGAAGGGAAAGGAGTCCCGATGACCCGGATAACGCAACACCCATGGATCGGAAGAAGACGCCGTTTGTTTCTCCTCGCTCTGGTGTTGGGTGTGTTTTTCGTCGGAACGGTGTGTGGCCAGACCGGTGGCGTCCGGCGGTTCGGGCTGTTCGTCGGTGCCAACGACGGAGGGACGGAGCGTGTTCGCTTGCGCTACGCGGTCTCCGACGCCGCCCGCCTCGCGGACGTGATGTTTCAGGTCGGGGGCGTCGCACCGGAAGATGCGATCCTCCTGCGTGATCCCGATCGTGACGACCTCGACCGGGGCGTTACCCAGATCACCCGGCGGATGGAGCGGGCCCGCTCCGGCGCCCGGAGGGTGGAGTTTGTCTTCTACTACTCCGGCCACAGCGACGAGGAAGGGTTGCTTCTGGGGGAAGAGGCGTATACCTACAGCGACCTCCGGGGTGCGATCCGCGGGGTGAACGCAGATGTCGCGGTGGCGATGCTTGACAGCTGCTCTTCCGGAAGCTTCACACGGCTGAAAGGTGGACGGCGGGCGCAACCGTTCCTTATCCACGACAGCTCGGAGATGTCGGGGTACGCGTTCCTCACGTCGAGCTCCGATGACGAGGCGTCTCAGGAGTCGGATCAGATCGGGGCATCGTTCTTTACCCACTACCTTGTGAGCGGCCTCCTCGGCGCCGCCGACCATACCCGGGACGGGAAGGTTACGCTGAACGAAGTATACCAGTACGCCTTCACCGAGACCCTCGCGCAAACGGCACGCACTTTCGCGGGACCGCAACACCCCTCGTACGAAATCCAGCTGACCGGCGCGGGAGACCTGGTTCTTACGGACCTCACGATAGGCGACACCATCGTCACCCTCAGGGACGACGTGGCCGGGCGCATCTTTGTCCGCAGCGAAGCCGACGGTCGTGTCCTTGCAGAGTTCGAGAAATACGCCGGCGAGTCCGTCGATATCGCACTCGAACCGGGGCGGTACTCGGTGGAGCTGCGAAGCGCCGAAGGGATGCTTGTTGCTCCCGTCGTCGTCACCCCCGGGATTCCGATCGCGGTGGACGCCGGTGAGTTCTCATCGATGCGATACGAACGATACCGTATCCGCGGTGACGGTGCGGAGGAGGGGCTTGCCGAGTCATTCGACCAGATCCGCCGTCGCGCCGACGATGCGGTCACGACAATCGGGAGCGCCGCGCGTGGCGCCTTCGGCGGCGGCGACCCCGGGGTATCGACCTTTGTTGCCGCCGACAGATCCGGACTGGTCCGGGAACCCTTCGCGGTCGATATCGTCCCGGGAATGCGAATCGTTCCGCGTGATTCGGTACCCGAAGGGGAGAGCCTTCACCATCTGGTCCTTGGATTACCGGTGGCGGACTCGGGCTATACCGACGGCGTTGTCGCCTCGATCGGTATGAACGTCGGTACCGGAGTAACCCGCGGGTGGGAAGGAAGCTACCTCGGGAATATCCGACGGGGACGGGTCCACGGGATGCAGCAGTCGTCACTCTTCAATATCCACGACGGGGAGATCCGGGGCGTACAGGTTGCATCGGTGTTCAATGTAACCGACGGGAGCATATACGGTGTGCAGACGAGCAGTGTGGCCAACGTGGTCGACGGGGAGATCCGGGGTGTTCAGGCGAGCGGCGTCGCCGGTATCGCGGGATACGCCGTACGGGGTGTCCAGCTCGGTGGCGTGTTCTCCATGAGCCCCCGGGTTCGTGGTGTTCAGGGGAGTGTCGTCACCCTTGCCCGGGATGTCCGGGGCGTACAAATGGGCGTCGTAAACGGAGCAGAACGGGTACGTGGTGTCCAGGTCGGCGTGGTCAACCTTGCGAGGGAGGTTGACGGGGCGACGATCGGAGTGATCAATATCGTCCGCTTCGGTGTCCTCGATCTGGCGTTGACGATCGACGATCGGGGAATGGCGTGGGCCGCGTTCGAGCACGGGACGGAGTCGCTCTATACGGTGTACCAGGTCGGGGCGCGGCAACCGGATCTCGAATCCGACCGTGTTGAATACGCGTCAGCGGCGGGGCTCGGGACGAGAATCTGGAGCGGCACGCTCTACCTCGATATCGACGCCTCGGCGATGGTGATGGGACCCGGCGGTGACGGTTTCGACCATCGGGCGTCTCGGGTCTTTCCCAGCCTCCGGCTCTCCGGCGGTATCCAGTTCGGACCGCGGTTCGCGATTATGGGGGGGGTGCGCTTCGACGGATTAATCAACACCACCGGTCAGGAGGCGTCGGAAACCCACGAGGGATACAGTTTCTCCGTTGCGGGAGACGGGATCGACGTGTTTCCGACGGTGTTCGGCGGGATAAAGATCTGAGAGGAAGAATATGAACGTACAGAATGTTCGCACGGCATGGCTCACGGTGGTTCTCGGCGCGATCTGTTCACCCCTGTTCGTGGCGGCGGCGGGTACTCCCGAGTCGATGGAGTTCGAGTATCGGAACATCTCCTCCCTCGAGATCAACGCCGGTATCTTTGACGTGACGGTACGCTCGGCCCCGGGAAACAGCGTCTCCGTCACCGTGTCCGACATCCCCCGGGGGTTTCGCGTTTCCGAGCAGGAGCGGTTCAACACGGCGGCGGTTTCGATTCGCGGTCGGAACACCTGGCTGTCTCGGGCGGGGAAATCCCCCACGATCGATATCATCCTTCCTTCCGGTATCGATCTCGACGTCGCTTCAGTGAGTGGGTCGATCTCCGTTGACGGAGCCCGGGGGAGCATTGCCCTTCGAAGCACCTCCGGCTCGATTACGGCGAAACGAGCCGGAGGCGAGGTCGCTGTCGAAACCGCTTCGGGAAACGTCGGGATCGACGAGGTTACCGGAACCCTCCGATTCGAAACTGCCTCCGGAAATGTAACGATCGAACGGTTCCGGGGTACGTTGGATGGGCGGACCGCGTCGGGAGCGATCGAGGGGACGTCGTTGCAACTGATCGCCGACACCCGTCTGCGCAGCGCAAGTGGCGATATCACGATCGATGTGGACAACGATCTGCGAGATTTCCGCTACATACTGCGCTCCACCTCGGGGCGGGTGGTCTTAGGCAATCTACGGGGAGAACGTACCCTCCAGGGCGGGAACGGGAGATTTCTGATCGACGCGGTCACCGCCTCCGGTTCGATCGTGATCCGGTAACCCGGTTCGGTGGCGTTCAGGGCCGGTACGGCACCACCCGATTCCGGCCGCCCTGTTTTGCCGCGTACAGCGCCTCGTCGGCTCCGCGCAGCGCTTCGAGAGTCACATCTCCGCCGGTTGCTCCCGGTAGCTGAGCGATCTCGACGACTCCGAAGCTCGCGGTGATCTGTCGGGGAAGTCCGAAATCGTGCTCCCCGATCGAGCGGCGGATCACCTCCGCTCGGGTGAGTCCTCCGTGCAGATCGGTGTGGGGACACACGATGAGAAACTCCTCACCCCCCCAGCGTCCGACGATATCGGTCTGCCGGATCTGTTCCCGGACGATCGCTGCGATTCTCCTTAACACCCGATCCCCTTCCACGTGACCGAAGGTATCGTTTACGTGTTTGAAATGGTCGATGTCGAAGATGATCAGGGTATAGTTCTCGCCATACCGCCGGAACCGGACGCTTTGCTCTTCGAGGACCGTGTCCAGCTTCTGTCGATTGTACAGGGAGGTGAGACGGTCGGTTACCGAGAGGATCTCGAGCTCTTTCCGGGCGGTGACATCCTGCCGGATCGCCATGTACGCGTAGATCTCGCCATTCCGGTCGACAAGGGGCGAGATATCACTGTCCACCCAGTAGTACTCGCCGTCTTTCGCGCGATTTTTGATCTCCCCGTGCCACGTCTTTCCTGTCCTGATCGTCTCCCAGAGATCCTCGAACACCGCGGCGTCCATGTCGGGGTGGCGGACGATACTATGGTTCCGACCGATGAGCTCGTCTCTGGTGTATCCGCTGATCCGGGCAAAAGCCTCACTAGCGTAGGTGATGATTCCGTCGAGATCGGTCTGGGAGGTAATCACCTGTTCATCGACGATTTTGATATACCGGTCGAGTCTTACCTCTGTATTTCGTAGATCCGTCACGTCCCGTTGCACTCCGAAATGACCGGTGATGCGGTTCTGCCCGTCGGTGAGGACGATATAGTCCCCTTCGATCGTCACCGGGGCACCGTCGAATCGACGTTCGTCGGTATCGACGTGGAGGTGACCGGTGTCGAATAAGTCGCGCCACGTCCGTTTTCCTGTATCAATGTCGTGGCGAAAGAAGCCCCGGGCCGTGAGACCGACGAATTCCGCCTCGGTTGCACCGTACTGGTCCAGCATCGCCTGGTTCACTTTGGTTATCCGGTGGTGGTCGAACACCCAGTCGAGGAGCGCGTCCTTGTCGACCGAATCATCCCACCGGATCGGCTCATCAAGCATCATGAAAAAGAACCCGTCCAGGGACTGTCGAAAGAAGAGATCCAGGAGACGTTCGTTCGTCTCCATCGCGGTCTGAAGCGTTTTACGGGGGGTAATGTCCTTGCTGACCCCCCGATACCCCGACACTCTCCCGCTCGAGCCGTCTCGAAGGGGGACCGCGTTCAGGAGGAGACAGACCCGTCCGCCGCCGGGCTTCAGGTACCAGACTTCGGCATCGCGAATCCCCTCACCCCGGTGCATCGCCGAAAGAAACTTCTCTGAAACAGCCTCCCCTTCGTCGGCAACAACGCGATCGAAGAGCGATCGTCCGAGGAGGTCGTCGGCGTCGACGGAAAGGATCCGCTGCGGCGTTCCTGCGACGTACTGATAGTTCCCCTGCCGATCGGTTTCCCAGATGATGTCCGACGATGCCATCGTGATGTCCCGGAGGCGCGTCTCGTTGCTCCGGATACGATCGGACGTGACGATCATGCGGGCGGACCCCATGAGTCCCCCGACGGCGGCGGCGATAACGAGAAACCAGACAAGCACCCAGTCGGGGTGCCGGCGGCTCCACCCGTCGGCGGGGGCAACGGCGATCTGCCACGATCCGTTGGGGAAGGTAATGTCCCGCCGGACCGACATCTCGTCGTCGAAGAGAACCGGTTCCCCGTAAAACGCCGCCCCCCGTGCCCCCGACCCGTCGATGCCGCGAATCCCGATCGCCAGATTGTACCGGTCCAGAATCGGCGTGACCTGTGCGACCGCCGCATCGAAGTCGATCAGGGAGGAGACGATCCCCCAGAACGTTCGGTCTTCGGCTTCACCGGTGAATACCGGAGCGCGACCGATGATCCCCGTTCCGCCCTGGATCGTCGGAACGGGACCGGCGATGACCACCCCGCCGGTCTCGATCGTTTTCTCGACGAGAGGGAGCTGATCGGGAAGATCCCGGTAGCTTACCCCGATGATCTCCCGGTTTTCCTCGTAGGGATATACATACACGAGGGTGTACTCCCGGGCGACGGCGAGGGTTGCCAGCGTCTCGTTGGTACCAACTATCTGCTCCGCGAAGCGTTCGAACTCGGTCGCCGTGATATCGGGATGGACCGAGATATATGCCGCGGCGGCGCGGATCATCAGCAGATCGCTGACGAGGATCGACTCGAGGTACGCCCGGATCGTTCCGGACCGGTTCTGGACCAACTCCATCTCCGCGGTGCGGTGCCGTTCGGTCAGGAGCTCCTGTATCAATGTTCCCGTCAGGAATGCTACCGTCGCGATGACAACCGCAGCGATCGATATGCTTCTGACCGTTTTTCTGTTCATATATCCAAGCTTCACAATATACGAACATTCTCGTTTAGGGGAAATCCCTGAAGATCAGATCATCTGAAAGCCGCCGTTCACCGGGACCACCGCGCCGGACATGAAATCGCCGGCAAGTACAAACGCGACCGCCTCGGCGATATCCTCCGGTTTCCCGTGGTGGCCGACGGGGGTGTTTGCCAGCCATGCGTCCATCTGCTCTTTCGGTGTCGTCCCGTGGTGGAAAGGAGTGTCGATCACCCCGGGGGAGACGGAGTTGACCCGGATGCCCGGGCCTGCTTCCTTCGCGAACCCCCGGGTGAAGTTTTCGAGGCCTGCTTTCGCCGCTCCGTACGGAGTCGATGTCGGGGACCCGCTCCGTGCGGCGATGGAGGTGATGTTCACCACGTCGGCGCGACCGCTTCCGTCGGCGGCGTTCTTCAGCAGGGGGAAGAGGTATGTCGCCAGCATCATCGGGGCGACGAGGTTGAGGTTGAGCGTCTCTGTGACGATCCGGAAATCCGCCTCGGCAACGGTTCGCCGTTCGATGATTCCCCCGGCGTTGTTGATGAGAATATCCACCGAGTCGGTCTGTTCCGCGATCGCCGACGCGAGATCCCGGGTTGCCCCGTCGGGGTCGGTCGCGAAATCGGCCTGAACGATCGTCGTCTCGATCCCGGCGATCGAGAGCTCCTCGGCAAGTCGGGAAGACCGCTCCCGATTCGCATGGTAATGGAGAAATACGCGATCGCCATTTCGGGGGATCCGACGGGCCAGGGCGGCTCCGATTCCTGTGGTGGCTCCGGTGATACACAATGTCTTCATACTCCAAGGGTAGCGGTTGCGGCGGGAGCGGTCAAACCGGTATCGTTCCGGTATGGATGTAGAACACCGTCTCGAGGAGATGCGTTTCGTCCTCGATATCGGAGGGCGAGAGGCGGAGCTCCTCTACTTTGTTCCCGAGGAGGGAGTCCTCGACCTCGAGCACACCTTTGTTCCCCCGGATCTCCGGGGGAGTGGAGCCGGGGGAAAGGTAGTCCGCGCCGCCCTCGAGTACGCCAGGGAAGAGGGATATCGCGTAAGACCGAGCTGTTCCTTCGTCGCGGCGTTTATTCAGCGCCATCCGGAATACCAGGAGATGATCGATGACGGACCATAGCGAGGGTGAGTACACGGTACCGAATCCCTACACCGGGCACGATGAGTACCACTGCTTCGGGTGCGACCCCCACAGCCCCGTGGGCCTGCGCCTCTCCTTTACCGTCGCCGGCGATGTGATCCGAAGTCGCTGGAGTCCCCGGCCGGAGTTGGAAGGGTACCCCGGGGTGATCCACGGAGGGATCCAGGCGACGCTCGCCGACGAGATCGGAGGATGGTTTCTTCACGCGATACGCGGTACCGCAGGAATGACCCGGGAACTCTCGATCCGCTACGAACGACCGGCAGATACAACGGACGCCCCTTTCCTGCTCGAAGCGAGGGAGATCGACGGCGACGCGAAACGATCGCTGATCGAGGTCGAACTCCGCGGCGCATCCGGGACGCTCTTCAGTACCACCCGGGTCGAATACGCGGTATTCAGCGAGCAGGTCGCGGTCAAACGCCTCCATTTCCCGGGAAAAGAGGCGTTCCGGCCGTAACGCTACACTCCGCCTCCGCGCATCCCGATGCGACGGGACGTCCCGTCGGGGTGAAACGCAAGCTCCTCGGCGGTGTTATAGTGCCAGCGATAGTCGAAGACGTTCATCGGATCCTCAAGGGGTCGCTTGTTGACTGTCAGCACGTGAAATCGGACCCATCCGTTGCTCTGGAGGCGATACAGCCGGTTGAGGTGTCCCGGACCGATCTTCGGTGTCTGGATATCGCTGATCAGCAGGAGATCGACGACGTCCTGTCCCGCGTCAGGGGAGCTCTCGATCCGGAACAATGCGGCCTCCAGCGCGGGGGATACGTCGGCGCCGACCGGCGCCGAGGGTTTCAGGAGTGCGATGAGATCGAGAACTCCCTCGGGTGCAACCCGGGGGGGCGCATACGCCGAAATACCCCCCGCCCCGGAAGGACCGACGTCTGTCCGGGGCTCGTCGTCTCCGAACCGGGCGGTCCGAAGAGTGTCGTGAACGGCGATCACTTCGATGCGTCGCCGTTGCCTGATCCCTTCCCGTACGAGAAGCAGCGTGGCTGCCGCAGCGATCTCCTCCGGGAGGCCAATCATCGATCCACTCGTATCGATGCAGACGAAGAGCGGGCCCCGGGCGAGGGGCAACGATACACGCTCCCACCGCGTCTCGGTCCGCTTCGACTCGATCCTTCGACACCGTTCCGGCCGTAACGCCAGAATCGCGTGTTCTACCCGCTTTCGGAGAAAGAGCTCCTCCGTCTCCGGATGCGCCAGCAGCGCAAGCTCCGACGGAAGCGCCAGTTCTAGTGACGCCGTCGTCGTAAGGCCCCCGATCGCTCCGTATCCCTCTTCGACCGTGGTCCGGTCGATTATCGTGACCTTCTCTTCGTGCCGGACCGTCCGTTGCGCCGGCGGTTGAACACCACGAACGATCCGATGTGCGAACGTTTCGAGGTCCGGTTCGCTCTGCGCAGTGTGGAGGATCGGTGCCAGGGCGTCCCACGCAACATTGTCCCAGAGCGGGTCGAACAGATCCCATACACCGGGACGCCCGAATGCGGCGGTGATACGATTCGCCTGGACGCGAATCGAGGGAGCTACGTCGTTGAGATGGTCTGCGAGCGGCGCCGTAACGAGACGGAGGGCACGTTCAACCCGGTATTCCCGTAGTTTCGCCGCGAGACGGTCCCCCTCGGAGATGAGAGACCGAACGAGGGCGTCACGAACGGCGGGATCCGGCGTACTGCGTATCGCTCTCAAGCCCCGATCCCATCGTTCGTGCTCCTCCGGCCACGCCGCCGCAAGGAGGGAGACGATCGATTCCGGTTCACTGATATCTTCCCGGGTATCTCCGGCGAGAGCGGCGGGTTCGGTGTTTTCCCATAACTGCCGCCATAACTGGGCAAACCAGCGCCCGAGGGCCCGGGCAAACTGATCCGCCAGGTCGTCATCGATCGCCGCGATCGTCTCGCTCCGGAGGAGCTCGAAGAAGTGTACGAGGCCTCTCGCCAACGGTCGCGGGAGATCGATCGACGACGAAGGACCGGGACGCCCCTTCTCGTGGTGCGAGAAGAAGGTGAACAGTTCCCGGTACAGTACCGCCTCTTCAGTCATCGTGATCAGGAGAGTTCTGCGATCGCTATATCGATCTCGGTGCGAATCAGGGCGAGGTCCGCGGCTACGGCGTCCATACCGCGGATCACTACGTCGGCGTAGTTCCGGTGGACGAAGAGGTGCGTCTTCGCCTCTCCCGAGGACGCATCGCGGTACCCCTGCACCTGCTGCTCCACGTCGCTGACTTTCTCGTTGAATGCGACCAGCGCTTCCCGGAGCTTTCCTTTCTCCTCTTCCGAGAGCTCCCCCCGATCCTTCACCGTCTGGGTTACCGTTTCGTGCTCGAGGTCAAAGGTGACACCGTCGACCTCGAGTGATCTGGGGCCGACGCGGCGGATCTGGAACCGCTCGGAGTAGGCGTATTCGTCTTCGTCGCCGTAGAAGAACAGGTCCGTCTCGGTAGCCTCGTCTTCGCTGAGATTCTGGAAATCGCCGATCCAGATCAGGGAGAGATGATCGTCGACGAAATCGGTAACGCGGTAGTACTCGCTACGGTAGGGAACGGGGCGCTCCGTCAGGGTTTGTCGTGCCGTCGCGGTGTCCGCCGCTCCCAGTATCGACCGCAGCTCCTCCCGCAACGCTTCAGGGTCAAAGACACCGGACCCCACGTACCGTCGCGTTGCCTCGGACACGATCGTATCGATCACCTCCTGTTCGTCCTCCGACGACCACAGACAGTGGCGAAGAAGGATGCAGTCGATCGCATCGACGCTCTGCCGGTCGTTGAGGAACGCACTTGTCCGGAGAAGACGAACCGCTTGCTTCCACCGCCGATCGCTGACGGTGATCGGTCGGTCCCCACCGCTGGCGGTCATGCTGTTGTGGCGGTCGATCCGCTCTCTGATATCGTAGATCAGCTCCGCGATATCCTCGGGTATTGTGATGCCTTCTATCGCGTCCTGCCATTCGTCGAGTTCGTCGAGAGTCAGCTTGTCGGCAGCCGGGACGGGGTCGAGATACTGGTCGTCCCGCGGCTCGAGGAGGCGCAAGAACGCCTCCTTTGACGTTACCGGTCCAACGGAAAGGCGGAGGAGGAAGCGGTCCCAGAGGTTTTCCAGCTCCGTCTCCCCGGGAAAGAGCGACCGCGACGCGCCGATGACGGTGCGGAGGGGAAGGACGAGCTCCGCATCGCCGTTGCGGAATCGGCGTTCGTTGATCGCTGTAAGGAGGGTGTTCAGAATCGGTGACGATGCGTTCCAGATCTCGTCGAGAAAGACGATGTGCGCCTCCGGGAGAAACCCCGACGTCACCCGTTCGAAGCGATCGGCGTCTTTGAACCGGGCGATCGAAACGGGGCCGAAGAGTTCTTCCGGGGTAGTAAAGCGGCCGAGAAGATACTCGAATGTCCGGGAATCGCGAAAAGCGGTGGCGATCCGGCGGGCGATCATACTCTTCGCGACTCCCGGCGGGCCGTAGAGGAAGACGTTCTGGCCGGCGATCGTCGCGAGGAGTGTTAGCCGCAGAAGCTCTTCCTTCTCGTGAAGCCCCTCTCCGAGCGCCTCGATCAGGCGTTGAACACGTTGAGACTGCATGGAGATATGCTTTCCCTTTCTCGAAGCCCTGTCAAGCTCACGGGGATGCTCTGTACCGCAACGACGACGCGGTTTAGCTGGTACGGGTGACGCTTCGGCAACGTATCGAGTACGATGGCCGGATATGAACAACAGCCGCGACGAATCACATCTTCACTGGACGGTGCTTCACAGCGAGACAGTTCTCGATGCCCACGTTTTTTCTGTTGTCCGGAGCGCCCGGAGCGCCCCGGACGGACGGAAAGCGGACTACTTCGTGATGGATACGCCCGACTGGGCGAACGTCGTCGCCCTCACGAGGAACTCCGTTGGCGATGAGTGTTTCGTGATGGTACGTCAGTTTCGCCACGGGAGCATGAAGGTCGGACTCGAGTTCCCCGGAGGTGTCATCGAACCCGGGGAAGACCCCGCCCTCGCGGTTGCCCGGGAGCTCGAGGAGGAAACGGGATACCGCCCGGGACGGATAACGCTCCTCGGCGACGTGAACCCGAACCCGGCGCTTATGGGCAATCGGTGCTACACCTTTCTGGCCGAGGAGTGTCGTCCCGTCGCAGACCAGGCGCTCGACCCGAACGAGATCATCGATGTCGAGCTCGTAAGCCCGGAGGAGCTGACCTCCGGTGCCCGGGACGCCGAGTTTGACCACGCGATGATGCACGTGGCACTCCGGTTCTATGAAAGAAGGGCCCGTTTCCCGAGAAACGAGCCCGTCAACACCGAAACGTGATGATCGTCAGAGGCGCCGGCCGGATTCGAACCGGCGAATGAAGGCTTTGCAGGCCTCTCCCTTACCACTTGGGTACGGCGCCGTAGCGACAAATACGATAGAGAAAAGCGGGGCGCTTGTAAAGGGGGCGATCTGAAGGGTGCACGATTCATCCCGCGATTCCCCCATCCCGCGCATCCTGCGATTCCCCCATCCCGCGATTCCCCCATCCATAGTACACGAGTATACCCGACAGGCGATCAACATGTGGCGGCGATCGCGATCCTTCTCACGATCATCGTGGTGATCAGCAGGCGGTCCGTCGGACCACCGATCTCGTCGACTGCTTCGAGACGTGACCCATCAGGAACCGACAAGCTCCTCGAAGCGATCGATCAGCGTCGCGATCCGTTCGAGACCGCTTCTCCAGAACGTCGGCGATTCGATGTCGAATCCGACGTCGGCGGCGACGGTGACCGCGTCGTTACGTCCGGTCTCACGAAGGAGCGCCCGGTACCGTGACGCGAACCCGCCGGGTTCCTCTTCGTAGGTGACATACAGACCGAGTCCGAAGAGCTGGCCGAAGGCGTAGGGAAAGTTGTAGAACCCGAGCTCGCTTCGGTAGTAGTGCCCCTTCACCGCCCACATGTAGGGATGCAGCGAATCGCCGTCGAGGGCGTCGCCGTAGGTAGCGTTCTGCGCCTCCGTCATCAACCGGCAGAACTCATCCGGCGAGAGCTCGTGACTTCTCCGCCGTTCCATCACCGCCGACTCGAATTCGAACCGGGAAAGAATATCCACGATCACCTGCGTTACCCCTTGCAGGTACTGTTCGAGGATATACAACTGCGCGTCGGTGTCGGTGATATCTTCGAGAGCACGATAGAAGACGAGCGTTTCGTTGAAGATGCTCGCCGTTTCGGCAAGGGTCATCGGGTAGTGGCGCTGACCCGCCGGGAGATCCCTGAGTAGCTCTGAATGCCAGGCGTGTCCGAGCTCGTGGGCGAGGGTGCTCATCCCGTCGTAAGTACCGTCAAAATTGGTGAGGATCCTGCTCTGCCCGGTGACGGGGAAATCGATGCAGTATCCTCCACCCACCTTACCCGGCCGGGGGTCGGTGTCTATCCACCGTTCATCCCTGAGGCGACGGACAAACGTGCCGAGATCAGGATCGAAATCGGCGAGCATCGTACGGATGTACTCGATCGCCTCATCGTAGCTCCATCGGGTGGTGTTGTTTCCGAGGGGAGCAAAGAGATCGTAGAACCCCAGACGCTCCACCCCGATCGATCGTGCCTTTATACGAAGGTATCGACGGAACAGGGGGAGAGCGGATCGCATCTCACCGATCAACGCGTCCAGAGCCTCGTGACTCAGGCGATTCTGACGCGTCGACCGTTCGAGGGTGGATCGCCAGCCCCGTCGCGTGTTCAGGGTATTCGTGGCGCCTTTCACGCCGTTCAGGGCAAAGGCGATCGGTGTTTCCACACTCTTCCACGCGTCGAGTTCCTTTTCCCAGGCGCGGCGACGAACGCCTCGATCCCGATCGTAGGCGAGGGCTCGCAGTTCCACTACGCTTTTCGTTTCCTGCGTATCGTCGTCCCAGACGACACTGAGAGTCGATGAAAGCGTCTCCTGTAAACGGGACCACGCATCCGCCCCGGAACGGGCGAGGTCCGCGGCGAGACTCTCTTCCATCGGGGAGAGTTGCCTTGACTGGAAGAAACGCTCTTCCTGCAGTACGTAGCGGTACCCCTCCAGATCGGGTTGATCCGCAAGGATCCCGTCGAGATCATCCGGTACGTCCGCAAGGGCGTCGCGGAAGGTAACGTTCAGTTCGGAGAGCGGTACCGACAACTCCCCGGCGGTGTTCAACGCACGCTGCGCCGCGGGATCCCCGGTAGCCACCGAGTACCCCGCGTAGGCGTAGCTCTCGAGATTCTCGAAGAGATCGTGACACCGGTCGTATACCGGCAGGATACGCCGGAGCCACTCCGATAGGTCGCGCCCACGGAGTTCGTGATCGCCGATGAGCTCCATCGCGGAGTCGATCGAGCTGCGGAACGCCGCAACATCGGCAGCGAACTCGGGACCATCCGGGGACGGATATATTTCGGCGAGAGACCAGCGCGGCACGGGTCAGACGATCCAGTCGCCGGCAGGATCTTCCCAGTCGCCGATCTCGTCGGCGGAGAAGAAGAGCCCTATCTCACGGTCGGCGCTTTCGGTGGAGTCCGAAGCGTGGATAATATTCTTGGTTGTCACCGCGGCGAAATCACCACGGATCGTTCCGGGCTGCGCCTGTTCCACTTTCGTCGCTCCCGCGAGGAGACGGATTCGGGAGATCGCGTCCTCGCCGGCAACTACCATCGCAACCACCGGACCGGAGGTGATATAGGAGATCAGATCGTTGAAGAACGGCTTGCCTTCATGTTCGCCGTAGTGCCGTTCCGCGAGGGACGTCGGAATCGTCATCATCTTGAGGCCGATGATCTTGAGGCCTTTCCGTTCGATACGACCGACGATCTCGCCGGTGAGACGTCGCTGCAGGACGCCGGGCTTCAACATTACATAACTCTTTTCGTATGCCATGCGGCGCATTATGGTGGGGACACCCCGGACCGCGTCAATAGACGCGGCATTGC
>JBKHFT010000038.1:0-23114 GCA_046540055.1 Alkalispirochaeta sp. | reverse complement strand
TCGTCGTGGTCGATCAACAATCTTGGCCGGAAGATAGCCGTCGGTGATTTCGACCCAGGGTTCATGATCAAGCACTTCGTGAAAGACATGGGGATCGCCCTCGCCGAAGCGCGGAGGATGAACCTCGCCCTTCCCGGCCTCGCGACGGTGCAGCAGTTCTACATCTCCGCGATCTCCCGTGGTTGGGAGAATCTCGGAACCCAGGCGCTCTACCGCGTTCTCGCGGAGATGAACGAGAAATAGGGGAGGTATCGAGAAGAATGTTGTCCGACACGTCGCAGAGACCGATCGTGTCGGGATCTACGGCGCTCCCGGCGGTGTCGCGGACGCATCTTCCTGCAGAGACATGTCTTGCGCCGTTGTATCAACATTCTTCCTGATACTGCCGATACCGACCTGCCAGAGCGCCGCGACCGCTGAGGACGCGAGGCGGCGCCGTTGCGCGCACAGACCGATATGATACTCAGGAAGGCGCGGCGTCAGATCGAGTATACGAACACCCTCGGCGAGGGGGCTCTGGTCGAGGACCAGTCTCGGGACGACGCCGACACCGAACCCGAGATGCACCATCGCGATGATCGCTTCGTGTCCCGCGGCTTCGGCGTAGATTCGGGGGCGGATACCCCGAAGGCGAAACCACCGTTCCGCGGCGCGCCGGGAAAGGGCGCGGTCGGCGAGGATGAACGGAACACCCTCAGCCCCCGAGCGGGACGGCCACAAGGTGTCGCCACTTGCGACGGTGCTTCGTTCGAAGGCCGCTATCGCTTCACCGGCGGGACCCGCGTCCTGAGGGGCGATGAAAACCAGTGGTGTTTGTGTCAGCTCGTGAAACTCGAGGGGCGCCGGGAGCGTCTCGGGACGCGCCGCGACGGAGATATCGGCGGTACCATCGAGGACGCGTTCGACCGCATCCGCCGAGTCGCCGGTGTGAATATGGATCCCGACGTGAGGATAGCGAGTGCGAAAGGTGGGAAGGATCGCGTTGAGAAGGGACTGCACCGCCGTTACCGAACAGAAGAGGGACACCTCGCCTCGCACCACCGGCTCCTGTTCGGTCAGGGAGCGTTGGATCTCGGCATGGCGATCGAGGGCGTCCCGGGCATAATCGACGAAGCTTTGGCCCGCCGGGGTCAGGGCGACGAACCGCTTGTCCCGCTGAAAGAGACGGCACCCGAGCTCCTCTTCGACCCGCTGGATCGTTCTGCTGAGGGCGGAAGGGCTTATGTTGCGCGCCGTGGCAGTTCTGGAGAAATGCAACGTCCCCGCCAGATGTACCACGAGGGAGAGTTCATCGAAGGTCATTCCGTCGGCCCCTGCATGTATTGCATCATACGCAATAGAGTATTCCGAAAATAACGCTTCATACAACTATCCGATTTCGATATCCTCCCGGAGGTACAACATGGGCACAAGAATCTGAGGAGGTGCGATATGGCAAAGATCAATTTCGGCGGCGTAGAAGAGACCGTCATCACCCGCGGAGAGTTTCCCCTCGAGAAAGCGCGGGAGGTATTGAAAGACGAGACGATCGCGGTGATCGGGTACGGTGTTCAGGGACCGGCACAGGCGCTGAACATGCGTGACAATGGGTTCAACGTGATCATCGGACAGCGAAAAAACGGAAAGAGCTGGGACAAAGCGGTCGCCGACGGGTGGGTTCCCGGTGAGACCCTCTTTGATATTCCCGAGGCGGTCAAGCGTGGCACGATCATCCAGTACCTTCTTTCCGACGCGGGACAGAAAGCGCTGTGGCCGACGATCAAGGAGAACCTGAACGACGGCGACGCGTTGTACTTCTCCCACGGATTCTCCGTAACGTTCAAAGAGCAGACCGGTGTGATCCCGCCGAAGAATATTGACGTGATTCTCGTCGCACCCAAGGGATCGGGGGCAAGTGTTCGAGCCAACTTTCTCGACGGCAGCGGGATCAACAGCAGCTACGCGGTGTTCCAGGACTACACCGGTCGCGCCGAGGAGCGAACGATCGCTACCGGCATCGCCGTGGGATCGGGGTACCTCTTTCCCACGACCTTCGAAAACGAGGTCTACAGTGATCTCACCGGGGAGCGGGGAATTCTGATGGGCGCTCTCGCGGGGGTGATGGAAGCGCAGTACGAGACGCTTCGGGCCAACGGGCACAGTCCGAGCGAAGCGTTCAACGAGACGGTCGAGGAGCTGACACAGAGCCTCATCCGCCTCGTAGGACAGAACGGTATGGACTGGATGTACGCGAACTGCAGCACCACCGCTCAGCGTGGAGCTCTCGACTGGCGTCCTCGCTTCAAGGAGGCGACGATGCCGGTGTTCCGGGAGCTGTACAGCTCGGTGAAGACCGGTACAGAGACGGAGATCGTACTTCGCGTGAACAGCGCCGACGACTATCGGGAGAAACTTGACGCCGAGTTGAAAGAGCTGGGCAACTCGGAGATGTGGCTCACCGGCGCGGAGGTTCGCAAACTCCGGCCTGAAAACTGGAAGAAGTAGGACACCGCGACAACGTGTCTCGTTCCACCGCAGACGCACCTCTGATAGCCCTGCAGGGCGTCACGGTGCGTCTGCGCGATTTCCACCTGCTCCAGGATACCACGTGGTCCATCCGTCGCGGGGAACAATGGGTGGTTCTCGGTCCGAACGGAAGCGGTAAGTCCGCCCTCGTTCGCGCCGTCGCCGGGGAGGTTCCGACCTCCCGGGGTTCCCGGTACGTTGCCGATGGGCTCCACGTAGAGGTGATCTCCTTCGAGTCGCAGCAATCCCTGTACAGTCGCGAACGGGAGCTTGATCACGCCCGGTACTACTCGGGACACCCCGATGATGTGTTAACCCTTGGCGAGTACCTGTCGACGCCGGCTTCGGAGTCTCTGCAACGGTACCTCGCTCTCTTCGATATCGAGCACCTCCTCGATCGGCCCTTTCGTTCCCTCTCCGCCGGGGAGATGCGAAAAGCGGTGATCGCTGGTGCTCTGTCGCGGTCTCCGAATCTTCTCGTCCTCGACGAACCGTACGACGGACTCGATCCATCTTCGCGCTTGCTTCTCGCACGACTTATCGATGCGATTATCGCTGAGGGCGTGCAGACGATCCTCGTCACGCATCGCCGGGAGGAAGTACCGGATGGAGCAACCCATGCGGTCACGGTCCGGGATCTCCGGATACAACGAAGCGGACCGATCCGGGAGGTGCTGACTAACGACCATGTGGAGGCGCTGTACCGCCCGGACGGAGCTGTCTCCCCCGACGACGGCATCTACCGCGAAGACGTTCCTCCCGACGGCGAGTCGAGTCGGTGTGTCGCTTCACCTGCCACCGGAGCGGAGGTCGCTCCACCCACAGCCGGAGCAGAGGTCGCACCAACGAACCCCGTCGGTCACGAGAGGGATACCCGGGTGATCGAGTTTCGGAACGTCACGATCGGCGACGAGTCGGCCCCGCTTGTCCGCGATTTCTCGTGGACCGTCCGCGCCGGTGAACACTGGATCATCACCGGACCGAACGGGAGCGGAAAGACAACCCTCGTCAATCTGATCTCCGGGGAGGACCAGCGGGGGTACGCGATCGATCTGTCCCTCTTCGGCTCCCGTCGTGGAGTCGGCGAGAGTCTCTGGGAGATCCGGGAACGGATCGGGGTGGTAACACCGCGATTACAGCTCGCCTATAACGGGAACGCCTCGGTCCTCGAGACGGTGCTTTCCGGATTTTACGGGTCCGTCGGGCTGTTTCGACGACCCACGGAGGCGCAGATCGCGATCGCTCGGGACGCTCTCGGGATCGTGGGGATCGCCCTTTCCGAAGATCGCCTCATCTCCCGTGTGTCCTACGGGCAACGACGCCTGGTACTGGTCGCTCGCGCCCTCGTCTCGTCTCCGGAGGTGCTCCTCCTCGACGAGCCGTGTCAGGGACTGGACCCGAGAAACCGGTCGTTGATCGTCGATGCGGTTGATCGACTCTGTCGGGAGAGTCCGTCGTCGGTGATCTACATCACTCACCACGACGATGAGATCCCCCGATCGATCGAAGGACGACTCGAACTTCTCGGCGGCGGAAAGTATCGGATTCACTCCGTTCCTCGGGGGTGATCTCGTCTCCACGTCGGGACCGGGAGGGCGCGCGGTACCGGTAGGGGCGACGGCATCCCCGGAACCTTGTGGGACTACGTCCCCAGGGCGCGAGCGATATCGGTCCAGATGTCTTCAACGTTTTCGAGACCGACGGAGAAGCGCAGGAGACCGGGGGTGATGCCGAGCTTTGCTTTCATCGCTTCCGGGACCTTTGCGTGGGTCGTGGTATAGGGATGGGTCGCGATCGTCCTCGTGTCACCGAGATTGACCGACCGGGAGATGAGACTCAATCGGTCGAGGAAATTCATCGCCGGGGAGGCGTCACCTCCGAGATCGACGGTGAAGAGCGCACCGGGGCGACGCATCTGAGTACGCGAAAGCTCGAACTGCGGATGATCGGGAAGCCCCGGGTAGCGGACGCGGCCGCTACCGGAATCGGTGAAACGGCGGACCAGTTCCTCGGCGTTGTCGCAATGCTTCTCCATCCTGATCGCGAGTGTCTCGAGTCCCCGGGAGAGAATCCAGCCGTTGAACGCGGACATCGTCGGTCCGGTGGTTCGATAGAACGGCATGATCCGTTCCATCACCTCCCGGGAGGTCGCGATCGCGCCGCCAAGGACCCGTCCCTGTCCGTCGATGAATTTTGTCGCCGAGTGAACCACGATATCGGCGCCGAAGGTTGCGGGACGTTGGAGGACCGGCGTGGCAAAGCAGTTGTCCACAACGAGAAGAGCCTCCCGTCCGTGTGCGATCCGCGATAGCGCGGTGATATCTGCGACCTCCAGCCCGGGGTTGCTCGGCGTTTCGCACAGGAAGAGCCGCGTGTTCTGCCGGCATGCAGCGTCCCACGCCGCGAGATCCGTTCCATCAACAAGGGTCGCCTCAATCCCCCACCGGGGTAGAAACTCGTTGAGGAGGCTCAGTGTCGAGCCGAAGAGCTGATACGCCGCCACGATGTGGTCCCCGCTGCGAAGCAACGCCGCCAGGGTAGTGAAGATCGCCCCCATTCCACTCGCGGTGGCGATCGCCGTCTCGGTTCCCTCAAGGCGGGCGATCTTGAGGGCAAACTCATCGGTATTGGGGTTGTCGAAGCGCCCGTACAGGGGGTGATCGGTCGTCCCGGCGAAGGCGTCCGCCGCGGTGCCCGCCGTGTCGAAGTGGTATCCGCTCGTCGCGTAGATCGGGACGCTGTGCTCGTTGTAGGGGCTCCGTTCCGCCTGTGTTCTGATCGCGATCGTGTCGGGCCGCAGATCCATCGCTAGGTCCCGAAGGTTCGACGCTTCTTGAGGGGGGCGACGAAGTGGTTGTACACGATGCACCCCATGCAGATGTTGAGAAAGCACTCAAGAGACGCGAAGAGCACGAGGGTTGCGGTAACGACGATCGCCGCCGAAGAGACGCCTGTGAATCCGAGGAGCGCTGCGGCAAGGGCGAATGCGAACCCGATCCGTGCGGCGAACCGTTTCGGCGGGAAGAAGATCGTTCCCTCCCGGAAAGGCAGGAGACGGCGAAGTACGCGTCCCGAAACAAACGACGAAGGGCTCCACCGGGGATCGAGAAACCCCCGGACGAAAAAATCGACCATCAGCATCGCCATGAGCCACCAGAAGCCGCCGACGGCTGCGGTCATCCCGATCAGTACGGTCAACAGCGCGTTTCCCCGGATTACGGCGATCGGGACGTGGGTCGGAACGTTCACACCTTTCATAGTACGGAAAGGATAGCGATCTTCGCCGGGTAATGTCTATCGAAACTGTCATAAATACTCTCCTCCCCGCACCCCACCGCTCGGGGCCCCATTCATTCGCATCCGCTTCGGTATCCGCTATACTGTCCCTATGCAGTATCGAACGTTGGGGACTACGGGAATCTCGGTCAGTGTCATCGGTGTGGGTACCTGGCAATTCGGCGGCGAGTGGGGCGTCACCTTCAGCGAGCGCGACGTCGACGAGATCCTTGGAACGGCACTGGACGAGGGCATCAACCTGATCGACACCGCAGAGTGCTACGGTGATCATCTCGCAGAGCGTCTGGTCGGTACGCGTCTGCGCCGTGAGCGGGAGAAGTGGATCGTTGCGACGAAGTTCGGCCACCATTTTCACGGACACATGGACCGGACGCGCCACTGGCAGCCCCGCGACGCCCGGGAGCAACTTCAGGAGTCCCTCGCGGCGCTTCAAACGGACTATGTTGATCTTCTTCAGTTTCACAGCCCCACCGACGAAGAATTCTTCAATGAGGAGCTCTGGGATGAACTCGCGCGGATGCGCGACGAGGGGCTCGTTCGGAGTATCGGACTGTCGGTGAGCAAGAACGACAACTATCCCCAGGTCGAGGCGATGCCCCGGGCCGGGTGCGAAGCGCTCCAGATCGTCTACAATCGAACCGACCGTGCGCCGGAGGAGAAGATCCTCCCCTTTACAGGCGAACACCGGATCGGTGTCCTCGCGCGGGTACCGTTGGCGAGCGGGTTTCTTACCGGCAAGTACGACGAAACGACACGGTTTCCCGAAAACGACTGGCGGGCGACGATCCCGGAGGAGAGACGGAGATCGATCCTTGATACCGTTGCGGAGGTGCAACGTTCCGAGCTCCCCCCGGATACGTCCCTCGCCGAGTGGGCTCTGGTCTGGCCTCTCCGGCACGAGGCGGTAACTGCGGTAATTCCCGGCTGCAAGAGCGTAGAACAGATGCGAGGGAACGCCCGGGCGGTCAGGTTGTTATGATTCGAAACCTGTGTATTACCGGTCCCGGCTCCCTCGAATGGCGTGAAATACCCGCTCCGAGGGCGGCCCTCGCCGTTACTCCTTGACACCCCCGGCGGAAAGACCCCCGACGAGGCGCTTCTGTACCGCCATGAACATCACGATAACCGGGATGCTCGTGAGCATACTCGCCGACATGATCCGGTCCCAGATCGCGTTCTTGCTTGTAAAGAGCGCCCGCAGCCCGAGGGGCAGGGTGTAGATATCCTTGAACGATTTCAGAAAGACCGAGGCGAAGAGGTACTCGTTCCAGGCGATCATAAAGGAATAGATGTACACCGTAGCGATCGCCCCCATCGAGAGGGGGATGATGATCCTGCGAATCGTCTGGATCCGGCTGAGACCGTCGATCAGTGCCGCTTCCTCGATCGAAAACGGGATCGTACGGAAGTAGTTTCCCAGCATGTACAGCGATACCGGTAATGTCTGAACCATATACACGATCAGCAGGGCGATGAACGTTCCGGTGGGGGTGGAAAGCAACCCGATGCTGACGGCCACCTTGTAGAGGGGAATCAGCAGGAGGATCCCTCCGAACATGTACACCAGCAGGACTCCACGCTGCACCGACCCTCGCCCGCGGTACTGGAGCCGACTGAACGAATAGGCACCGAAGATCGCCACCGACACCGACAGGAACGCCGCGATCGATGAGAGAACCACGGAGTTGCGGAAGTACCGCGGAAAGGGAAAGATATCACCGGTGTCGATGTACCGCGAGAGGATCTGATCCCGCTGCTCGTCGGTCAGCTCAGACTCGGCGAGGAGATTGCGTACCGACTCCGGAACGGTACTCATATCCGGCTCGGGTATCCCGATCCCGAGGAGCTCCTTGTACGCGGATGTGTTGATTCGCTCGGGTATCAGGGAGGGGTTTCCCCAGTCCCGCGGGTACTTCAGACTCGTTGAGAGCATCTGGATAAACGGAAAGAGGGCGAATACGACGATCGCCATGATCAGGAGAAAAAAGCCGGCTATTCTCAGGGGATTGCGCGTTCTGACTACCATTTGAGCACCTTCTTTACGTAGTACAGGATGAATCCCATCAGCAGGAGGAACTGGATCACCGCCAGGGTTGCGCCGCGACCAAGATCGAGGGCACCGGTGAACGCGGTGAGGTAGGTGTAGATCGAGAGGACCCGGACGTTGTCGGTGATCAGGTACACCTCCTCGAACTTGTTGAAGTTCCAGATCACTCTGAGAAGGACCAGGGATCCGATTATAAAGTAAAGCTCCGGAAGGGTGACGAAACGGAACTTGTCCCACCAGCCACATCCGTCGAGCTCCGCCGCTTCATAGAGGGTCTCATCGATCGCCTGGAGGCGACTGAGGATCATCAGGTACGCGAAGGGAAAGTTCTTCCAGACGCTGAATACGATCGCCACGATCACCGCCGTTCCGGGGTTTCCGATCAGGTTGAACCGATCCTGAACCACACCGAGAACCTCCACGAGGACGTGGACGAAGAGCCCGTTGACGGGATCAAAGAAGAACTGCCAGGCGAACACCGTTGCGATCACCGGGGCGACGTACGGGAGGAGGATGATGCTCCGCACCAGCCAGCGCAACGGAAACTCCCGATTCATCGCGAGGGCGACGACGATCCCGACCACCACGGTACCGAGTACGGAAAACACAACGTAGATGATCGTTGTCCATACCGCGTTCCAGAATCGTGGATCGGATACCACCCGTACATGGTTTCGCACGCCGGTGAACACGTTGTCCCCGACCAGGCCGACGTCGAAGAAACTCAGGTACACGTTGTACACGATCGGATAGAGGATGAGACCGCCGATGATCAGAATCGCCGGTGCCACGAGAAACCACCCCAGCCGCGCTTCCTGTTGTTTCGGAGAGAGCGTTCTGGGAGCCTGCTGCACTGAACTCATGAAAACCCCCGGACTGAAAAGAAAGGCCGGCCCCCACCCGATATGGCGGCGGCCGGCGAAACCGTCTCGGCGACGGGATTACATATCTTCGAGAATCTCCAGCATCTGCGCTTCTGCTTCCGTCATCGCTTCATCGATGTCGGCACCTTCCTGAGTGATCGCGTAGAGCATCTGGGGAATGATCTGGCGCTCGAAGATCACACTCGCCGCCTCGATCCGTCGGCCGTCGACGATACCGAAGGACTCGATGCTCTCGAGACCGCTGGTGATCTCTTCCATCTTCTCACCGCCGTAGTTCCGGTAGACACCGGCGGGGTCGTTGAGAAAACGCGCGTTCGACGCTACCTCAGGCATAACCGGGTTCATACCACCAGGTGCCATGTGGAGGTACGTCACGTAGGCGTTCGGCGTGTAGAGGTACTCAACGAACTTCTTCGCCGCCGCGACTTTTGCGGGATCACCGTGGTCAAAGAGGGACAGCGACACGATCACTCCATACCCCGCGTCCTGTTTGTTGGTGATGATCGGCGAAAGCCGCGTGTGGTCCACCAGTTCCGGATCGAAGGAAGCTCCCTCGAGTTCCGCGAAATTCTCGTCCGTGAGACTTGCCTCTGCGGCATCTTCGATCGCGAGATCGTCCATGATGTAGGTGCTGTAGAAGAACATCGCCATCTTTCCCTGGAGGTAGTAGTCCCGGGCGCGCCACGTCTGCGGTCCCGGAGGGTTGTACCGGGCAAGTTCCGCGTAGTACTCGATCGCTTCCCGCATCTCCGGAGAGTTGAAGATCAGGTTTCCGTCACGATCAAAGAGAGCGGCGCCGTTGGAACGGGCGAACTGGGTAAAGACCTGCTCCGTGTACGCTTCAGCGCTGGTACCGACGAGGATGCCGTACTGGTTGTTTTGTCGGTCGGTGAAGTACTCGGCCGCCTCGAGGATCTCGTCCCACGTTCGAGGAACATCCAGCCCCGCCTCCTCGAACCAGTCTGCCCGGTACCAGATACCCTGGATCCATCCGTGGAAGGGAATGGCGTAGTACGATCCCTCACCGTCGCCGACCATCCGGAGGGCTCCCTGGTAGAACCGTTCGGTTCCGAGATCCTTGATAAGTTCGGTGTTGCCCGCTACATCGATCACTCCTTCCGCACCGAGGGCAACGGCGGTTTCCGCGCCGAACTCACCGATCGCGGGGAGCGTACCGGCAGCCGCCGCAGCAGCAACCTGGGTCGAGACGTCGTTCTCGTCGACGGGGATCACGTTGATCGTGATATCCGGATTGAGGGCCTGAAAGGTGTCAACCAGGACCTGAATCGTAGCCTGTCGATCCGACTGCGTCTGGGTCGTCCAGAACTCGATCTCCACCGGGCCCTGCGACTCGGTCACATCGGGGGTTTCGGCGGCTTCGGCAGCCTCTTCCTGGGCACCACCGGCAAAGGCGAACGCTCCTACCATCAGCAGCAGGATGCTCCATGTCGTCATCGTGCGCATACGCACCTCCTTACCTTTTTTCTACCGCCCGCGGCGGTAATGGTTTCCTGTTCGGAACCGTCCGGGTCGTGTCCCGGACGACCAGTTCGGGAGAGATCTGCAGCTCTTCAGGCTCATCCCTCCGGATCTCACCGGAAAGACGTCCGAGGAGGTACTCCACGATCATTTCCGCTTTCTTGGAGAAGTACTGTCGCATCGTGGTGAGACCCACCGCCGCGGCGATGGAGAGGTCGTCGAACCCCATGACACCGATCTGCCCCGGAACGGAGAGGCCGATCTCCCGGAACCGTTTGAGACCGCCGATCGCCATGATGTCGCAGGCGTAAAACACCGCATCCGGCGCATCTCTTTCGAGGAGTCTGATCGTTGCGTCGTACCCTCCGGCGGCGGAGAGGGGTGCGTAGACGGTGTCGTTCTCATCGAGGGAGATGCCGAAACGTATCAGGGCCGACCGAAACCCGGCAAAACGATCCGCTACGTGGTCGTCCCATGGTTCCCACCCGACAAAGGCGAGCCGCCGGTACCCGCATTCCAGGAGGTGGGTTGCCGCGTCCTGACCACCGAGGAAGTTGTTGTTACTCAGGGAGCGAACGAGTTTGCTCCGGGACTGTAGAAGTACGAGGGGAACATCGGCGCTCTTCATGTATGCCACCGCCCGTTCCGAGATATCCGCGGAGAACACGATCGCCGCATCGACTTTCTTGAGGATATGGGGGTGTTCGTTGATGAACGCGGCGAAATCACGGTTCCCGCGCATATTTACCATCAACACATCGAACGAAGTATCCGCGAGTTCCGTCTCCACCGCCCGGACCAGCTCGATGACGGAGTCGAGAAGCATGTTCGGCGCGAAGACACCGATGATGTGACTCAGCGTCTCCGGGTCTCGCCGAACCGTGGGGGGAACGTAGTCGAGTGCTCGCATCGCGGTATATACCTGTTCCCGCGTCGCGGCACGGACTCGTTCCGGTTCGTTCAGTACTCGGCTGACCGTGGCGATACTGACTCCCGCGCGTTCAGCGACGTCGGATATCCGTACTCTCTCGCTCATTTTTTCCGGATAATACCGCCGGCCGACGGAGGGGTCAAGCAAAATTTACAAATATTTTCATGCCGTAATGGAAAAACGCGTATATGCGTGCGGTCAGGCGACATGGAGTCGCGTCCGTGCGACGATGATACCGATGAAGGCGACCGATCACCTCCGACCCCACATCCATTTCACC
Organism: Alkalispirochaeta sp.; assembly: GCA_046540055.1. Classification (GTDB taxonomy): domain Bacteria; phylum Spirochaetota; class Spirochaetia; order DSM-27196; family Alkalispirochaetaceae; genus Alkalispirochaeta. Next base: position 11,691 of record JBKHFT010000038.1, on the reverse strand, counting down.
CCGCCCGGGAACTGGATGAACGATCCCTGCGGTCTTGTGTTTCACCGTGGTCTGTACCATCTGTACTATCAGCACAACCCGTTCGAGAACCGGTGGGGATCGATCCACTGGGGGCATGCGGTGAGCGACGACCTCTTTCACTGGCGGGACCGCCCGGTTGCGCTGGCGCCTGATACGGCGCTGGGGATGCCGTTTACCGGTTCCGTCGTCACCGTGGATGCCGATACGGGACACCCGGGTTGTACCGATCGGGCACACCTCGTCGCGACGTACACCGCCGCGAAGCCCGAAGGCGCCGATGGAAGCACCCCACGGCGCTTTCTGCAACGACAGTGCCGCGCCGTTAGTGACGACGGTGAGCGGTGGAGCCCCGAGGGAGTCGTCCTCGATAATCCGGGTGTGTACGATTTCCGGGACCCCGCCGTAACGTGGGACCCGGAGGAGCGGTTCTGGCGGATGGTGCTGGCTGTGGGTGACCGGGTGCGGTTCTACCGGTCCGACGACCTCCGGCGGTGGGAGTTCCACGACGAATTCGGTCATGGCGTCCTTCCCCTGGAAGCGGAGTGGGAGTGTCCCGACCTGTTTCGGGTGCCCCTCCGGCACGCCGGTCGAGGCGGGCCTCGTCGGTTCCGGTGGGTGCTGACGGTCCACCTCGGCCGCGGGCTGCCCCGGGAGCGCGCGGGGTCGTTGTACACAACCGGGGCGTTCGTCGGAGATCGTTTCGTGCCGGACCGATCGGAGCGTCCGGTGTTGAGAGCGGTGGATAATGGACACGACTTCTACGCCGCCCAGCGGTGGCGTAACACCGGTGACCGGGCGATCTGGATCGCGTGGGTCGCTCACTACGCCTACGCTGATAATCCGCAGACCACGGGATGGTCCGGGGTTCTGACGCTCCCCCGGGAACTGATCCTCGCCGGTACCGACGACGGGGACGCTCACCTCCTCCAGCGTCCTGTACCGGAAATCGACCGCCTTCCGGGGGACACGGAAACGCGACGCGGAACGACCCGATACGCGGTTACACCCGGCGCAGCGTATCGGCTGCGGGCGTCGTCGGACCCGGGAGTGAGGATCGTGATGCACTTCGGCGGAGCCGGTGAGATCGTGATCGAGCGATCCCGGGACGAACTCCGGGTAGACCGGCGGAGTCTCGATATGGGAGGGTTCGAGGGGGTCGCCGATGTGGAGAAACGCGTCGCCCTCACCGGCGCGGGGGCAGTTGGAACCGTAGCCGCCGGAATTGCCCCCACCGGAGACGATCTCCCCGGGAACGCGGCAGACTCTTCAACACCGTCACCGACGGTGGAACTGTGGTTCGACGGGATCGTTCTTGAACTCTTTCTCGATACCGGCGGCGTAGTGTATACCGATCTCGTCGTTCCGGTAGAGCCACTGCATGAGGTGGAGGTAATCACCGCCGGGCGATCGGAACTGCGACGCGTCTACCCGACGATCCCGAAGGAATGACTACCGTTTGGTTTCGATGTCGGTGTCGCTTTCCGAATCGCTGCCGCCGTCGGCGACGGCATCTGCAGGGATCGAGTGATACCCGGGAAACCGTTCCCGCACCTCGTGTTCGATCGCCTGCTGGACGAACTGGTTCAGGGAGAGGCCGCTCTCAATGGCACAGCGAAAGGCATCGCGATGAAGACCGGGGGTGACCCGTACGTTAAACGTTCCCTTGAAGGAGCGGCGCATCGGTCGATTCGTCTCTTCGCAGAGTCTGATATAGTCATCGACGGCGGTATGAAACGCTTCTTTCAGTTCCTCTACCGAGGAGCCTTCGAAGGTGACGATATCGGGTATTTCCTCGATGCGCCCGACGAAGCGCTCGCCGTCAGCGTCGTAATGGACCGACCCGAGGAAATCCTTGTACTTCATGAGATCGTTTGCCATAGAGCGGGTATCAGCATATCCCGATAGCAGGGTTCTGTACACCAAACCGGATTATCGACGGAGGCGACGGGCGAGATCGATCTGCCGCCGGATGAACTGTTCTCCGTCGATTGGCGATGGAACGGAACGATTTCGGAGGGGCGGGACGTTTCCGGCGTCCCGGCGGTACCGCCGCGTCTCGAGATCGATGATCTCTGCAAACTCCCCCCGCTGTGGTGCCCCGCAGGGAGCGACGAGATCGAGAAGTTCCTCCCTCGGTATGTACCGTTCCGGAACGGGCATCGTCGCGCGGGTACGGTAGTATTCGGCACCGAATCGCTCCTCAGCCTCGTCGATGGGATTCACTCCCGGTGACCGGTGTTGCCCAGGGCGTTGCTCCCGAGGGACGGTGACGCCGGCGCGGGCGAGGATCGTGACCAGCTCTCTCCGGCCGAACCCGGGGGAGACGGCCCGGGCCATCTCGTCGGAGAGTCGCACCAGCTCCCCGGGGTCCTCGGTCCGGTCGAGGTAGTTCAGGATGACCGACGCGGGTCGAAGCTGGAGAAACGACGCGTGGCGCCGAAGCTCATCGCGGACCATACGACGAACGCCGTCCTCCCCGAGTTGGCGGTGCACTTCACCCTGGAGTTCCCCTTCCGATCCGAGGTAGAGCGCGCGAAACCGACGGACCGCGTTGTCCGTATCCCGATAGATTCCGAGCAGGCGCGAAAGCAACCGTCCGGCGTCGAGACAGACCGGTACGGAAACCCTCTCGGGAAGAACGGCGTTCACCCATCTCCGGAGCGGGTCGATCTGGAAGCGATCGATATCACCCTGGAGAAACGCGTGTCCACCGGACCGACCCTCCAGAACGAGAGCGACCGCAACGATCGCGAGATGGTAGGGAGCGCCGCCGGTGCTCCCCGCGAGCAGCGGAACGCCCCATCCGGTGAGGTACGGGAGGTCGTCGATGGGAGCCGATAGAACGTCCCTGTTGGTTCCCGAAATCGTCGGAGACGTTTCGAATCGCCGATCATCTCGCGAAAGGGTAAATGCATCACCCCTCAGTCCGGTAGTGGCGTCACCGGAGACGGTCCACGAGTTCCGCCCGATCTTCCCGGTCAGGGGAGCCGGAAACCGGGAGAGAACGGTGGCCGTCATGTCGAAGGTCTCACGCCGGTTGTGAGAAGGTAACGTTTCTGGATGGGAGAACACGAATACCCGCATTGGACCGTCGCGATGCCCCGACCGGGTCTCGTCAGAGCTCGTTGTTCAGCATCCGGGCGTGATACCGGGAGAGGTTCTGGTCCCCCCGTTGATACTCGAGGCGGATGATATGCTCCGTCTCGGGATGAATGAAAGCGATTCGATTTCGCTTCGACGGCGGCAGTTGCTGCTCCTGGTACCCTCGATCACGGAGAAGCGCCTTTAATTCATCGTAGGTGAGATCTGTCGTTACCGCGCGATTCCCCACGGACCAAGTATAGCCCGCGAGGAGTAGCGACGCAACTGAATTATAGTTGCAAATCTCTCATCTCTTCGCACCGAGTACGCGGTCCGCCCAGTCGAAGGTCCGGGCAAACACCTCGTCACGTTCCGGTTCGTTGAACACCTCGTGGAAGAGCCCGGGAAAGAGGACGCGCTCTTTCTCCGCCGACGAGACCCCCCGGTAAACGAGTTCGCTCGCTTCGGGAGAGATGATCCGGTCGTCACCGCCGTGAAGGAGCAGAAGAGGGATCGTGATACGGGAGAGGGAACGGAGGATCTCCTTCTGTGTCCGGAGGATCTCGTACCCCGTCCGGGCGAGGACCTTTCCCCGGTACAGCGTCGGGTCCGCGTCGTCCCGTGCGTTCATCTCTTCGTCCCGAGTGCCGGCGGACAGATCGAGTTTCTGGACCGGAAGGCGCGGGGCGATGCGGGCGACGATTCCCGCGAGGGCGGCGATCACCGCGTTCGCGTCAGGCGGCGGCAGCACCGCGGGACCGCTGACGACGGCCAGATCGTAATCATCCTCGTGGTAGAGGAGCTGATTGAGGGCGATCATGCCCCCCATACTGTGTCCGACGAGGATCTTCGGGTCTCCGGGGTACGTTTCTCCGGCGAGTGCGGTAAGGAGACGAATATCACCCCGGACGAGCTCGATCCCCTCGATATCCCCGGGAGTCATCTCGCTGCGGCCGAATCCCCTGAGGTCGGGGCAGTATACGGCGAAGCCCGCCGCGGCGAAGCGCTCCATCGTTTCGAAATAGCGCGCGCTGTGTTCGCCGTACCCGTGTACGATTACGACCACACCCCGCGTAGCCGACGGTTCGAGGTGGCGGACGTACAGACGCCGTCCGTCGGCGCCGGTGAAGAAATCCTCGACGATCGCGTTTCGTTCCATGCGACGATAATACCACGACTGCCGGCGATCAGCCGAGGGCAACGTCGAGGGTCATCATCACCCCATACCCGGCTACCGGATACGGTCGGTGATTCACGCCCCGGGGCGATAGGGTGTAAGCTCCGTTCCGCTATGGATCGCTCGTTTCCGACTCTTTCCGAATCCCAGCTTGAACTCCTCGCCCGAATCGTACCGCCGGTTTTTAGGAAGGCGACGGCGTCCGACGCCGCTCTCTCCCGGGGGCTCGCGAGGTATATCACCGAGGTGTTCGCCGGAAATCCTCGGTTCGGACTGATCGCCCGGGACGATGCGGTCGACCCGAATCGATTCTTTTCACGCCATATTCTCGACAGCATCGCTCCCTGGCGGTTCGTTCTCGGCGATCCGGATCGTACCGGAGGTTCCCGAAGCGCACGCGATATCGGTGACGATTCCGGGGACGGAGGACGCCTGATCTACGACCTCGGCAGCGGAGCCGGGCTGCCGGGGATCCCCCTTGCGCTGGTGGCCGCCGCTCTTGCGGCCCCCGGAGGGAATCTACCACCCGAGTTCGTACTGCCGGAGATCGTACTGGTAGAGCGCCGGACGAAACGGGTCAACTTTCTCCGCGGCGCCGTGCCGGCGGTGATCGCCGCGTTTCGCGGCGAAGCGCCGGCGGCAGCTGCTTCAGGGGCGAAGAACACCACGCCGGGCATCCCGACGCCTCGCATCCGGGTGCTCGAAGCCGACGCGGACCGGCTCTCCGCGATCGAGACGATGCCTCCGGGCAGGACGGCGGTGGTGTTTCGGGCGTACCAGCAGACCACGCCCGAGTTACTTCGGGGGATCGCCGAGAGCGTTCCGGGAGGCACGCCGGTGTACGCGTGGAAAGGGCGGCGGGAACAGACCGACGCAGAGGCGGCGATCGTATCCGCCTCTCCCTGGGTGGAGGGGGATGTTGCAGTAGACGCGATCGAGCTGCCCGGGAGCGATGCGGAGCGGACGTTACTTCGCTGGTCCACCCGCCGCGTCGGGTGACACACCGCGTACGTCCCCGGTGGACGCCGCCGCGCCCGGGTCCCGGGCATCATCTCTTCCGTCGTCCTTCGCCGCACCGTCGCTCCCCTTCGGCAGGAGCGTTCCGACGAGGTCAACGTAGGGTGCCGCGTACTGCAGGTCGATCGCGACGGCGGCGTAGCCCGGGGTGTTAGCCACGCTCTTCACCTCCCGGACAACTCCCGAGGCGGTTACCGACGGGGATTCGTACTCGACCTCCACCGGCTGCGTCCCCGCGATCTGGAGCCCCTCGGTGTCGACGAAGAGGACGATGCTCCGCGCCGAGAGGGCGATCACTTTCCCGGTGCGTTCCCAGGAACCTTCCACGCGGAGGGTGAAGTAGGGTGAGCCGAGGTGGTCACGAAGGGTATCAACACCTACCGAGGCGGTTCCCCGGGCGTCATCGTTGTACAGTTCACGGCAGAACGTCAGTTCGTCGGCAACGCCGACAAAAATTTCCTTGAAATCGTTGGGGACGGAGACGAACTGCATTTCGATGATACATACGTTGGAATCGGGGTTGTGCTGTTTGAACTCCTGAAGTTTGACGCGCAGAAAGAGGGAAATCGGTTTCGAGAATCCCGGGTGGTGCAGGGTGAGATTGAGATTCTGGGTGGTCCCGATGTACTCGGAGAAGAAGACGATCTCCTTGCCCCCGAGGATCGAGATCGCCCGGCACGAACCGAGGGAGAGGTCGAAGGGGACGCAGTTGAGGTAGTAGTTGTCGATCTTGAGGTTGACCGCGTTCTTGACGAGGCCGAACTTGCGAAAGAGGTAGGAGTCCATCCGGATCGAAAGATCCTGATAGTCCCGGGTTTTACGTTCCAGGAGCACGCGATCCATCGTCGGTCATCCTCCCCGGTCTGCCTCAATCGAGGCGGTTGAAGATCTCAAGGAGTTTTTCTTTGTCCAGCAGATCGATCAGTCGGGCCTCGACGAAGTGGGTCGCCGTCTCCGAAAAGGAGCCGGCGGTGATACAGAACCCTCGTCCCGCCCGGGTCTCTTTCAGGCGCGAGTTCAGTTCCCGCACCACCAGCTCACCGACCTGGCCTGTTCCGCGGATGAAGCGGAAGAGGATCACATCCTCCCAGCGGGCGGTCTCTACCTCGGTGAGGACGTCGGCGTACTCGTTTTTCTGCACCTGTATGTCCAGGATCTTTACCTTTGCATTTTTGTAGAAGGTCATCACCATCCGACGGCAGAGAGACACGAACTCGCTCGACGGCGAGATGAGGTAGGTCTGGAGGTGACGGTTGCTGTGGAGTTCCTTGTTTCGGGCGATCTGCTGCGCGACGTCTTTGTATCCCGGGTTTACGCGGTGGATCTCGGCGAGCTGGTTGAGGGCTTTGCCGATCTCCTGCTGCTTCATGTACGCGTCGGCGAGGCGATAGCGCAACTCGAGCCCTACATCTTCCTTGATCGTTTCGTGTCGGAGGCCGAGTTCGAAGTCCATCGTCGCTTTCTCGACCTCCCGCTTCGACATCCGGATCATTCCGGAGAAGAGCGCCGAGTGGGGGCCGAGGACGGGGTCCGGACGGAGGTGGTTGAAGATCATCAACGCCTGCTCGTTCTGACCGAGTTCGTGGTACCCCTGGGCGAGAAAGAAGAGCGACTCCTTGTCGTCCGGGGCGATGTCGACCACTTGCCGGAGGTAGCGGATGGCATCTTTGTACTTCTGCAGCTTGTAGAGGGCGCGGCCGAGGTAACGCCTGACCGGTACGTGTTCCGGTTGTGCTTCCAACGCTTTCTTCAGGAGTTGTGCCGACCGCTCGAGGTTTCCCCGGCGGTATTCGAGGTAGCCGAGGTTATAGTTGACCTCGAAGGACTGTTCGTCGATCGTGCGAGCCATCATGAGCGCCTTGTACGCTTCATCGTACTGCTTCAGTTGCAGCGCCGCGAGGCCGTAGCGGGTAGTCACGAAGCACTCGTCAACCTCGCTGTTCGAGGCAGCGAGGTTCATGAGAATCCCGTAGGTCTTCATCGCTTTGTCCCAGGTCTGTTCGTCGTAGTAGAGGTCGGCGATCTGCCGGAGGGCGCGGTGATCTCTGGGGTTCGACGCGAGCTGTTTGTTCGCCTCTTTCAGGACGGTGTTGCGGTCTTTTCGCTGGGGGACCGTGTTTTTGGACTTTTTCGGTCGTTCTTTCCGGCCGATCGTCGCCCAGTAGATCGTGCCGAGGAGAACGATGACGAATACAAGGATGGCGAGCACCACGGGAAACGGCATTGCGCCATTATCGAAGAGCCGTCGGGCGCTGTCAACGCCGCAGTACACTGTACCGCGGTTACGACGTTGACAAATGGAGAAGAAAGAAATAGCGTCAAAACGATAGGAGTCCAACGGTGGCACAGATCGGAATCAAACTGGCGGATCACACCTTTTATCCGGTATTGGACGATGAAACCCCGCGACGGAAGCGAACCGTTCTCTCCGTTGCCAAAGAGGGGCAACACAGCGTTCAGGTTGATGTGATCCGACGGGATGAAACGGGTGATCAGGTGGTAGGGTGCCTCGTTCTCGAGGACCTTCCCGACGAAGCCGGCGGCGAGATCGAGTTTGTTCTCGGTATCGATGCCGACGGGAACGTCGACGCCCGGATCAGCGACCCCTCGGGAGAACAGTACCAGAGCTTCTCCGTCAACGTAGCACAGCTCGACCTTTCCGAGTCGTTCTCTCTTCCCGATGAGAGTGACGAGGACCGCTACGGCGGGGTCGCATCGGTAGATGAGTCGCTGGATGAAGCGCTGGACGGGTCCGATTTCGAGATGCCGGAGATCTCCCTTCCCGACGAGTTTGACGACGAATTCGCAGACGAGGATCAGCTCCACGCCTCCCTCTCGGATGACCTCTCCAACGATCTTTCGCGATCGTCATCGGTCGCCGACGATACCGATTCTCCCTTCGAAGAGGACGATACTCCTGCCTTTGCGCCCGATCCTGCCTCCGATATCGACGAGGTTCTGGAAGGTGACGGGACGGACGATCTGCCGGCGCCCCGTTCATTCAATCCCCTTCTCCTTGCGGCGATCCTTCTCATCTCCCTGAGTCTTCTTGCCCTCGGAGCGTTCGGAATCTTTACGTGGCTTCGAGGAGACCCGATCCCCGAGCTGCGCGCCGCCGGTGTGATCGGTTCCTCTTTTTTGCCGGGTTTTCTCTGAGGGATCTCCTGACGACCCGATAATACGAATATGTCGAAGCTGCTCCCCTTTGTTCTGTTCCCCTTCGTTCTTCTTGTCGCCTGCAGCGGCGGAGCTCCCGCGGATGAGGCGTTGCGGTCCCGCGAGGCAGTCGATTTTGCCGACCGCCTGGCGCGGAGTGATCACCGTTTTCTTGATGCCCTCGAGGTGACCCCGGCGTTTCTCGGGATGATCGCCTCCCGTCACGGGTCGTTACCCTACGCCCTCGGACGCGCCCTCGAGGGGCGGGGGCGCCGGTCCGCTGCGATTACCGCGTACCGTTTCGCTTTTGATGCCGGAGTCGCACCCTGGGACGGATTTGCCGCCGCCCGGATCGCGGGAATCCTCCGCAGCCGGGGCGACGCGATCGCCGCCCACGCCTGGGGTGTACAGGGGACGGAGGCGCAGCGGGAGAATCGTGATCTCTGGCTCGCCCGGGGGGCGGGGCTCTACGAAGCGGAGGAGTATCGCCGACTGCTGGAACTGGTCGCGGAGCTGCCGCCGACCGCGGAGTTGACCGGTGGCGAGATGGTTTCTCCCGGGGACCTCGCCGCGGAGGTTGCCCTCTGGCGGGCGGTAGCGCGGTACGAGCTTGACCCGGACGATACGGACGGGTTCGTCGATGCCTTTGTTTCCGTCCCTGCCGGTCCGATCCACACGAGGTTGTATCTCTACCTGTATTACCGCGACGGCGCCCTCCAGCGTCTCGCGCCGGAAGAGCGGCTACTCCTTGAAGGGGTGTACCGCGTCGCCCGGGATGAGTATTCCGAGGCGTTGCGGCTTCTGACGATGATCGAACCGGCGGCGTTTGTCGCGTTCCTCGCGGATGCAGCTGCCCTTTCGGAGCAGGACGCGGAGGCGTCGGGGACGGAGCATGAGCCAATCGGTATCGTGTCGACGATCCGTCGTGCGCTCTCCGTCGATCGAGGGAGAACCGCGGCGTGGCTCTCCAGGGTCCAGGAGGCGGTCACCGACGACCCTCGTACCGCGCCCCTGGCCGGGGATATCGCGATCCTTCGCGGGGTGGAGCGTGAACGGAACGCTCCCGACGACGCCCTCGAGATCTACCGGAGCGTTGGAGGCGCCGCGACGGAGCGATACCTCTCGTTGCGGATTGAGGAGGGCGATCCCCTGGAAGAGGTTGTCGCCGCACTCGTGGATATCGGCGCAACAGACGCGCAGTTGTCCCGCGCGGTGGACCGCCTCCTTCCGACGGTAGTCCGTGATCGTCGGTGGGAAGCGGTATCGGAGGCGCTGCGCCTCGTTCCCGACGACGCTGAGGAGGCGCGGATCCACCTTTCCTACGTGATCGGGCTTCTCGCGTCGGAGGGGTTGTTCGATGCGGAGGATCGCCTGCCCGCCGGCGATACCGGGGCGGAACGCGGGGATGTGTCGGTCATACCTCTCGCCGAGATCGCCCGGCGCCCCGGGTTCGACTACTTCGCGATCGCCGCTTCGGCGCTCCTCGATGAGCCGCGGCGATACCCCGATTACGAATCGGTGCAGGAATACCGGATGTTTCCGGCAGGGGCTTCCCCGCCGGCGCCGATCGGACTCACATCGGAGCGGTCCGGGGACCCCGCCGCGATCGCGTTGCTCCATGCGGATGCGCTGATTACGGCGGGACAGGTGTGGGAGGCCCTCACCCTCGCGATGACCGCCGCCCGCGCGCCGGGAACGGGAGATCTCGCGCTGCGTATCGCCCACCGGTTCGCCGCATACGGTCATCACTCCGCCGCTCTTGATCTGGTACGGCGGGTGTACGCCCGGGACGAACACAGTTACACCGATGACCTGCCTCCCGAAGATATCGCGATCCTCTACCCCGCGGCATACGCGAGAGAGATCGCGGATGCCGCAGGGATGTACGAGATTCCCGTAGCCCTTCTTACCGGGCTGGTCCGGGAGGAGAGCCACTTTCGACGAAGCGCCGAATCCTGGGTGGGCGCCCGCGGTCTCGGACAGCTGATGCCCGCCACCGCCGAGGATATCGCACGCCGCCTCGGGTTGGACGGCATCGATCTCGACGACCCGGAACACAATCTCCGCTTCGCGGCGTACTATCTCTCCTACCTCGGGGAGCAGATCGATCAACCGGTTTTGCGTCTCGCGTCGTACAACGCGGGACTCGGACGAGGACGGCAATGGCGTGACGATTTCGGTGAACTCTCGCCGTTACTGCAGATCGAGGCGATACCCTTTATCGAAACCAGGTGGTACGTTCGGCGTATCGCCGTCTCCGCCGCGATCTATCAGTGGTTGATCGACGGAACACCGCCGCACGACGCGGTATCCCTCGTTCTGGAAGGAAAGCTATGACGGTACTGCAAGCGATCGTTCTCGGTGCCCTCCAGGGGGCGACGGAGTTTCTCCCCGTCTCTTCGAGCGGACACCTGGTGATCACGAAAGAGCTCTTCGGCGCGGGAAGTGTTCCCGTCCTCTTCGACGTGTTACTCCACGTCGCGACCCTCGTGGCGGTGGTGATCGTTCTGCGCCGTCAGGTGTGGGCGTTTCTCGTCGCGATCGCGCACGTTCTTCGGCGGCGCTCAACCCCCGACGACGCACCGTACCTCCGGTTGATCCCGATCATTATCGTCACAACGGCGATCACCGGGGCGTTCGGGATCGGTCTCGATGCCTCCTTCGACATACGAAACCCCCTGGTGACCTCAGGTCTGTTCCTCGTTACCGCTGCGGTACTCGCAGGTACGCGATGGACCCGGGGTGATCGCGGCCTGGACCGGATCGGGTGGTCCGATGCGCTGATTCTGGGGGTTGCTCAGGGGTTTGGAGTGCTTCCGGGAATCTCTCGATCGGGTATCACGATCTCTGCGGCGTTGTACGGCGGTGTCGAGCGGGGTGCTGCGGGAGAATACTCCTTTTTGCTCTCGATCCCGGCGATTCTCGGAGCGTTGGTGCTCACCCTCGGCGACGCAGAGAGCCTCGGGGCACAGGTGAGTACCACGGCTCTCCTAGCCGGATGCATCAGCGCCGCGATCGTGGGATACGTGGCGCTGACGCTGCTCCTGCGCCTCGTTCGGGCGGGGCGGTTGTACCTCTTTACGATCTACCTCGTTCCCCTCGGTGTGTGGGGACTTATCCGCTTCTGAGTGGATTCTGAGTCGGATTGACGGTCCGAGGGGAATCGGGAACACCTTATTCCCGGTGGGCTTTTTCCCGGTGGGCCACCCCTTATACCCTCCACGAATTTCGCCGATACT
>JBKHFT010000037.1:0-23932 GCA_046540055.1 Alkalispirochaeta sp. | reverse complement strand
CCCGATCCGGCGTCTCGGATGCAGGACGACGATGTCCACGGCTACAGCGTGCTCCGTCCCGGGTCGCCCCCCGGTGGTGGCACGAACCGGGACGGCCGGACACCGCGAGAATGGTCCGAGACGGTGGTGTACGAGCTCCATATCGGTACCTTTTCCGATGCCGGCGACTTTCGCGGTGTCATCGCCGAGTTGCCCCGTCTGAAAGAGCTCGGGATTACCACCCTCGAGGTGATGCCGATCGCCGATTTCCCCGGCCGGTGGAACTGGGGGTACGACGGGGCACTCCCCTTCGCGCCGGACCGCGCTTACGGCACCCCTGATGATCTGGCCGCACTGGTCGCGGCTGTCCACGCCCACGATCTCGATATCTGGCTTGACGTCGTGTACAACCACTTCGGTCCCGAGGGAAACTATCTGCATCTCTACGCACCGCACTTCTTTTCCGATTCGATCGAGACCCCCTGGGGAGCGGGAATCGACTTTTCCCGGTGGGAGGTGCGCCGATTCTTTATCGAAAACGCGGTGTACTGGACGCGGGATATCGGCTTTGACGGGTTGCGCCTCGACGCGGTACACGCGATCCACGATCCGACCCCTCCCGGTGGCGTTCATGTTCTGAACGAGCTCGCAGCAACGGTCAGAAGCGTTCAACCGGCGGGTCGGCCGGTTCGCCTCGTTCTCGAGAACGACAGGAACGAGGCGTCGTTTCTCGCACCGACGACGCCGGAACGGGAACCGGACCGGTACGACGGACAGTGGAACGACGATATTCACCACGCCTTTCACGTGTTGCTTACCGGAGAACGCTTCGGATACTACGGCGGGTACACCGACGACCCGGAGCACCTCCTCGCCCGCGCTCTTGCAACGGGGTACGTCTACCAGGGGGAGCGTCCCCCTGGAAGCGGCACGCCCCGGGGCGAGGCGAGTGGACATCTTTCGCCGACGCGGATGATCTCCTTTCTGCAGAACCACGACCAGATCGGTAATCGCGCCTGGGGTGAGCGGCTGACCTCCCTTACCGAGGCGCCCGCCCTCGAGGCGGCCACAGTTCTCCACCTCCTGACCCCACAGATTCCGCTCCTCTTTATGGGGGAAGAGAGCGGTACGGAACACCCCTTTCGGTTCTTCTGCGACTTTGACGACGACCTCGCGGCGGCGGTCCGTATCGGTCGCCGCCGCGAGTTCGATCTCGATGATATCCCCGATCCGATCGCCGCCGAAACGGTTCATGCGAGCCGCCCCGGAGCGTTTCGGGAGAGCGAACGCACCCGCCTGTACCGGGCGCTTCTGGCCCTCCGTCGCCGGCACCTCGCTCCCCTCCTGGATCAGATCGGCGCCGGTACCGTTGTACCCGGCGGGACGGGATTCCGCTATGGAGGAGACCCCGGAGAGGACCGACCTGTTCCGTGTGTCCGGTGGTCCGCGGGAGAGATCACCTGGTGCGTGACCTTCAACCTCACCGATACAACACGTTCAGGCCCCGGGGGAGATCCCGTCGACGCGGTGTATCCTGAGGCTGTTCCCACGCTGAAGGAGATTCCACCCTGGACCACCTATGTCTGGAAGGAGAAGAAATGATCCCTCCCTATCCACGGGCAACGTATCGCCTGCAACTGTCCGCGGAGATGACGTTCGCCGACGCCGCCGGTCTTGTACCGTATCTCTCTGCCCTCGGGGTCAGCCATCTGTATACATCGCCGATCCTGGCGGCACGTCGCGGTTCGACTCACGGATACGATATCGTCGATCACAATCGCCTCAACCCGGAATTGGGGACGGAGGAGGAGTTCTTCGCTCTCGTCGACCAACTCCACCAACACGAGATGGGGTTGATCGTCGATTTTGTCCCCAACCATATGGGGGTGGGATACTCCGACAACGAGTGGTGGCTCAACGTTCTCGAATGGGGGCGATACTCTCCGTACGCGTCGTTCTTCGATATCGACTGGAGCTCCTCGGAGCAGAGTCTTCGCGGAAAAGTCCTGATCCCCGTTCTCGGGGATCAGTACGGACGCGTTCTCGAGGGGGGAGAACTTTTGCTCCAGTTTATTCCTGACAGGGGAGCCTTCGAGATCAGGTACTACGATCACACCTTTCCGATCGCCCCGCGGCACTACTTCGACATCCTTCAGGACCTCGTAACTCCCGCTCCTCCCGTCGGAGAATCGCCGCTTCCCCGGCGCCTCACCGAAGAGATCGGTGAGCTGGCACGATCGTTTCGAGCGATCGGACCGGGAAAACAAAGTGCGAGTCGTCAGGCGATGCTCGTACGCCACGCTTACGAGCTCCGAAGCGCCCTCGCCCGCCTCGCAGGCGCATCCCCCGAACTCGAATCTGCAATCATACGCCTCTGTACGCGGTGGAACGGCACCGTCGGGGACGAGCGGAGCTTCGATCGCCTCCACAAACTCCTGGAACGACAGTCCTACCGCCTCGCCTACTGGCGCCTCGCGTCGAACGAGATCAACTACCGCCGCTTTTTTGATATCAACGACCTTGCTGCGATCAGGATGGAAATTCCGGAGGTGTTCGAGATCACCCATCAGCTGATTCTGCGCTACATCGGTTCCGGGGCGATCCAGGGGCTCCGTCTCGACCACGTCGACGGCCTTCTCGATCCCAAAGGATACCTCGACCGCCTGCAGGAAGCGGCGGCGTACCGCCTCCTGGGACAGCGGCGCTTGGCATCTGACGGGGGTGCACAGCTCACCGCATCGATCGACCAGCCCCTCTACGTCGTGGTCGAGAAGATACTCGCCCGGCACGAGACGCTACGACAGGACTGGCAAACCAGCGGAACCACCGGGTACGACCACATGGCCCGGGTAAGCGAGCTCTTCTTCGCTCCTTCCGGAGAAGAGCCTCTCACCGCGGCGTACGAGGGATTCACGGGGACACGGCGCGACTTCGCGGCCCGGGTCCTCGAGGCAAAACGCCGAACGATGCGTGAGACGCTTGCCAGCGAACTCAACGTCCTGGCGAACCGTCTCAGCCGCCTTGCCAAACGGAGCAGAAAGACGCGAGACCTGTCACGTCTGGCTCTCCGGAGCGCCCTCACGGAGATCGTCGCGCGGTTTCCGGTGTATCGCAGTTACGTTGACTCCTCGGGGCCGCACGACGAAGATCTTCGGGACATCGAGTGGGCGGTGGCCAGCGCCCGGAAAGCGGCGGAGACCGTCGACACCAGCGCCTACGAGTTCATCCACCTCGTTCTGACGACGGAGATCCTCGAGCGTTACCCCGGGGAGTTCAAACGGCGGGAAGTGGTGGAACTCGCGATGAAGGTACAACAGTTTACCGCACCGGTGATGGCAAAATCCTTCGAGGACACCGTGTTTTACCGGGATGCTCGCTTCATCGGACGGAACGAAGTGGGCTCAGAACCGGAGTTCCTCTACATTTCACCCCAGGGATTTCATTATACCTGCAGTCAGCGGATGGAGCGCTCATCCTTCGCGATGATCGGAACCGCCACCCACGACCACAAGCGGGGTGAAGATCTCCGGGCACGACTGAACGTCCTTTCGGAGATCCCCGATCGCTGGATCGAGTGGACCGAGCGGTTTGCCGACTACTCCGGCGCGTTCGCCGGTGAACGGCTTTCAGGGGCGAGCTCTGCCACCGGTGAAACCTCACCCGCGGACGCCGACGGGTCCACAGGCGAAACCGGTACCGTTCCCGATCTGAACGACCGCTATTTCCTCCTCCAGACGATCCTGGGAGCGTGGCCGCTGGATCTGAACGGCCCGGATTACACCGGAATCGACCGGTTTCGGGAGCGGATCGCCGCCTACGCGATCAAGGCGATCAGAGAGGCAAAGGTGCACACCAGTTGGACCGCCGTCGATGAGGAGTACGAACAGGGAGTTGCCCGCTTCATCGACGGGATCCTCAATCCGAAGCGAAGCGCTACGATCGTTCGGTTTCTCGAAGAGATCGCGATGGAGATCTCGTCCCCGGGAGCGGCAAACGCGCTGGGCCAGAAACTGCTCACCCTCACCGTGCCGGGGGTCCCGGACCTGTACCAGGGGACGGAACGGTGGGATTTCTCCCTCGTCGATCCCGACAACCGGCACGCGGTGGATATCCCCTCACGTCGATCGTTTCTCGAGGAGCGTGGTACGGTGGAGCCACCGGACCCGGCGTTTATCGATACCCTCTGTCATCACTGGCGGAACGGCGAGATCAAACAGTACATCGTTGCGAGGACCCTGGCGTACAGAAGAGCCCATCCCGACCTGTTCGCCCTCGGCGCATATGAACCCCTCGAGGTAACCGGCGAGCACGCCGACAGGATCGTCGCGTTCCGGCGTTCCTTCGGACAGGAGCAGGCGATCGTGGCAGTTCCGCGGTTTCTGACCACCCCTCTTTCCCGGTCCGGTTCGTCGATCCGACCGGATCCCGCGTTCTGGGGAGATACGGCGATACGGATACCCGAGCCATCCCCCGTCGATCCGTTACATCTGTTCGACGGTTCCAGACCGGAGGGCGTTCCCGATGGTACAGACCTCACCATTCCGGTGAAGCGGATCCTGGCGCACACACCGGTGGCGCTGATCACCGCCGGCGGATAATAGGAGGAACCGATGATCGATCCCGACCTGTTGGTACAGACGATTGAGAACGCCGATCAGGGTATCTACCTGGCGCTCCTCGACGGCACGCTTGTGTACGCGAACCGGCGCTTCGCGGAGATCACCGGAATCGACGCCGGCGAAGTGACCGGGCGATCCCTGGATCGTCTCCCGTTCCAGACGGAACCGGCCGCCGCATACCCGGACCTGTTTGAGATGATCCGGAAGGGCGAGCGCGTTCAACGTTCCGTGAGCATCAACGGTGGACCTGCCCGGTCGAGCTCCGCTCTCGAGATCATCGCGCCGATCTATCGCGGTACAACGGTAACGGCGTGCATCGGCACGATCGCGGTCGACACCCCTTGTTCCGACGTTTCCGAGGTGATGACGGAACCCGATACGGCGCTGTTTCTCCTCGACGGGCTTCCCGACGGTGTGAGGTATCGCAGCGTCACCGCGGCGTACGCGGCTCTCGCCGACCGGAAGGTGGAGGAGATCGTGGGTCGACACCCCCGCGAAGTCTGGCGCGGCGGAGGGCCCTCCCGCCTGCTCGAGTACGTCGAGCGGTGCGTAACCCGGGACGAGCCGGTTACGTTCGAGGAGACGCTCCGGAGTAACAAGAGAGAACGCGTCCTCGAGACGACCCTCCGCCCCGTTGTCCGACCAATGCGGGAAGTGCTCGTGATCGGCTCATCCCGGGACCGCTCCGAACAACGGCGTCTCCAGGAGGAGCTGCGATTCCTGACGGAACACGACGCACTCACGAACGAACCCAACCGGGCAACGATATCCGACGAGCTCGAACGTGAGCTGTCCCGAAGCGTCCGCCACCGCCGTCCCCTCGCGGTCCTCCTGGTGGACGTCGATCGGTTCAAGAGCATTAACGATGAGTTCGGACACGAGGTAGGAGACGCAGCGCTTCGGGGGATCGTTTCGACGTTTCACGCCGCCCTTCGCCCCAGTGATCGCCTCGGACGCTGGGGGGGCGACGAGTTTCTGATCATCCTCCCCGAGACGACCCGTGATGGAGCGCTCACGGCGGCGGAGCGGATACGTACCGCAGTGGAGACCGCGGCGATCGTTACCGGGCACGTTCTTACCGTCAGCATCGGTATCGGCGCGGTTGCACCGATCGACCCGTCCCGCACTGCGGGACTCACCCACAGCACCGACAGCCTCATCCGCGTCGCCGACGAAGAGGTGCAACGAGCGAAAACGGACGGGCGGAACCGCGTCTCCGGATAATCGTCAATTCTCCACAACCGCGTGCCCCGGAAGCGCCCGGTGGAACACACGGAGTCCCGCCTCCTGGAGCACCTCTTCCGCACGTTTGTCGTTTTCCGTACGGAGGACCACGACGGCGGCTCCGATCGGGGCGTACCGAAATGCGTAGAGCCCCTGAACGTCTATCTGTTCATCCCCGAGGGGACGAAGCACCCGGGCAAGTCCGCCCGGTTCGTCGGGAACCGCAACCGCCACCACCCGTTCGAGGCGTGCCGGCAGCCGGAGATGCATCAGTGCACGTCGTGCGGTAGAAAGGTCGTTTACGACCATCCTCAACACCCCGCGGGTCTCGTCGCCTGAGATATTCATTCCCGCGATATCGATACCGTTCTCCGCAAGGGCGCGGACTACGGCGTATATCCGACCCGGCTGGTTTTCGATGCTCAACGAAATCTCCCGAATCATCGTCTGTCCCTTTCCCGTCGATCAAAGATCTCGTACCGGTACGCCCGACACGGGAGGGCTCCGTTGAAAACCCGTCGCCGTGCGGCGGGTGAAAGGCCGATCTCGCGAACAGGTGCCGTTTCCGCCGCAAGAACGATCGTAGTCCATCCTGATGCTTCCCGAAGCGCCGTCCCGAGATCAGAATATAACGAAGATAACTCCTCCGGTTGTAGTCGTACGCCGTAAGGAGGGTTGGTTACGATCAACCCCTGCGATCCCCGTTTCCCGGAACCGGGGTCCTTTGGACCTTTGGCGCCACCGGGACCGGCGAAACGGGATACACTCCGACGAAAATCGGCAACGGAAAACTCGACGAGTTCTTCGACACCCGCTCTCGCCGCGTTCCGCCGGGCGATCTCGATCATCCCCGGATCCGAGTCGGTCCCCACGATCCGCGATCGTACGCTCCGGCGAGCCCGGTCACGGGACTGTTCGGCGGGGGACACCTCGCTACTCCTGATCCACGGCCATCGTTGCCACGCGAACGTTCGTCCCAGCGTACCGGGGCCCCGTCCGGCACTGATCAGCGCCGCTTCGATCACGATCGTTCCGGACCCACAGAACGGGTCGAGGAGCGTGCGCGGATCGTCGCGCTGGAACCCCGCATCGAGAAGCATCATCGCCGCTACCGTCTCTCTCACCGGCGCCTCCCCCGCTTCCGTTCGGTAGCCTCGCATGTGGAGGGGGGCACCGGTAGAATCGATCGCGATCTCTACGGTCCCGTCGATCGCCGTGATCCGTACAATCAGATCAGGCTGTTCTTTCGAGACCGATGAACGCTGTCCGTTGAAGAATGCACGCTGCCCGTCGACGATCGCGTCTTTCAGGCGCATCGCGAGAAAGCGATGGTCCCGAAGCGTTTCAGAGCGACTGACACCATCGATGACAAAGGAGTCTTCCGGGTGCAGGTACAGATGCCAGGGAATCCCCCGGGCCGCCTCGTAGACGTCGTCGTATCCCGCCGCATCAACACGCATCACCGGGACGAGGACCCGCGAGGCGCTGCGAAGTTCCCCATTGAGAACAGGGATGTGCCGTTCCTGACTACGCCCCCGGACCGCACCGTTCTCCTGTTTCAGATCAAGAACGCCGAGTCGTGCCATCTCTCCGGCAACAACGCGTTCCGCGCCGCCCGGACAGGTCACGACCACCGAGTCCATCGGTGGAGCCTCGTATTTCGGAGGAGCCGTTACCGTCTTCTTCCTGAGTATGACTTTACCGCTCACCCGTCGTCGTTCTCCCGCGATCGCTTGGGTCCCTTCCGGTTGTGCCCGCGAGAACTTCCCGACCGCTTCAACAGGGTGTAGAAAATGATACCAATTCCAACAAAAATCAAAAGCCCCGGCATGGCGGGGATTGTAACAGGAGGGGACGAGCGTTTACAGGGCCCCTGGAGGCTCTGTTACTATAGGTATCTGGAGGTGTCACAGATGAAGCTCAATCGGGCGGCGACGGCCGACGTTATCGAAGAGATCCGGCGATCCGTTTCATCGGAGCTATCGCGACTACCCGAGGAACCCGATCCCGACGCGGTCTCCCCGAAGGACTTCGCAGCCGCCCGGGTACATGTACGTTATCTGGGTGCTCACGTCCTGAACGACACCAGAGCGCGCTTCGGGTTCTGGACCCCCGAAGTCGTCGAAGAACGGATCGATCCGGAGATGGTCGTCCTCGAGATGTTCACTCCGGACCTGTCCTTCGCACTCACCATGAAGGAGCAACGAATTCCCGTCTCGGTGGAGACGGTTCCGACCGTTCGTGACGGCGAGTTCACCTGGGCGGTCGTGGACGGCGTCACCGCGGGCAACAGCACAACGATCGGGACACTCTATCGACTGCGTTTCATCGACCGATCCGGCACCGTCAGACACGTCTATGATCCTCTTGCGTCATCGGTGCCGTTCGGAGCGGCCGCTCCGGCTGAGCTCTACGATATCGACGGGATGCTCAGCCGACGGCGCGACGTCGACCACTTTCCCTCCCGAAGCACCAGCCCCGATCCCGACGGAACGCCCCGGGTGAACGCGCCGGTCTCGCTCCTCGAGATCCACATCGCGACAGCCACCCGGTCGGGAACGATCGCCGGATTGACCAGGGAGTACCGCCGCATCGCCGAGGAGCTGAACGGCGGTACGCCGATCGATCAGCTTCGCCCGTCGGACAAGGCGCTGGCAGGATATGAGGCGATCCAGCTGATGCCGATCGAACCGACGATTCTCTATGAGTCGGGACCGACGTTCTGGATCGACCATGGTGACGGCACGATCACCCTTCGTCGGCCGGACACCACCAACTGGGGTTACGACGTGATCACCGCCGCGTCCCCGGCACCCAACCCCGTTCTTCTTGAGAGCGGGCGTCCCGACGAGCTGATGGAACTGATCGAAACGCTCCACACCTTTCCGGGCGGAGCGATCCACATCGTCTTCGACATCGTCTACGGCCACGCCGACAATCAGGCGTTGCACCTGTTGAATCGCCACTTCTTTGCCGGGGCGAACATGTACGGCCAGAACCTGAACTACCGGCACCCGGTAGTCCGGGCGATGCTTCTCGAGATGCAACGCCGAAAGAGCAATTACGGCGTCGACGGGATACGCGTCGACGGGGCACAGGACTTCAAGTACTGGGTATCCGGAGAGGATGCACTCTACCACGACGACGAATACCTCCGCCTCATGAACGATCTGAAGCAGGAGGCGGCAGGGGTCGAATACCGGCCGTGGATGATATTCGAGGACGGCCGCCCCTGGCCCCGGGACGACTGGGAACTCGCCTCCTCCTACCACGAGGTGACCCGGACGCTCCCCAGAGTGGTGCAGTGGGGACCCCTCACCTTCGCCCACAACACACCGTTTCTCTTTACATTCTGGATCGGCAAGTGGTGGCGTATCCGGGAGATCCTCGAATCGGGAGCGCACTGGATCACCGGCAATTCGAACCACGACACCCTCCGGCGGGGCACCCAGGTGCATCCCGATGCGATGGTCAACACCTATCTCGGGACCACGTTGCCGGAAGTATTCGAAAACGGGTACGACAACGGCGTGTCCCGTCTCTTCGATATGTTTCTTCCCGGAATCCCGATGGATTTTCTCAACGCCAACTTGCGCGGTCCCTGGTGCTTCATGAGGAACACCGACGCCACATGGGCGATAAAGGTTGTCTCCGAGGAGACGTGGTTTCTCGACTGGAACGTGAGCCCCGACCGCTTCGTGCAGCCCTGGGCGTTTTCCCGATTGAAACAACTCGGGTTTCGGAGCCTCGCCGGCCTCAAGCAGTTTATCCGCGCCCTGGACGGAGCGGTACGGACGGGACGGTACGACGCCGATTCCCTGGCGGAACAGCTCAACAGCGTACGGCCCCGCCTCGAAGGTCCCTCCCGCTACACCGGGGAGGACCTGTTTGCCGTCGCCCGGGCATGGATGGACGACGTCCACGAGTTCTGTAATCTCGATCATTACCGGAGCGCAACCGACGGCGATCCGTTCCGCCGCCGGCAACGCCGGTTCGCTCTTGAGGTTCTCCTCTTTCGTCGCCGGGAACGATGGCTTGCCGGGAACTTCAGCGGCTCCGATACGTTCGATTACCTGCACCCGGCACAGGGGTCGGTGGTAGTCGCCGGATATCGGCACCGGCCGGAGGTGGTGGCCGTGCCGGATGGTCCGCTTCCTCTGCCCCGGGTCGCCCCCGATTCCCGCTGGAGCGATCTCTGTTTCGTGGCAAATCTGGAGGGCGCGCCGCGAAGGGTAGTACCTGCGGAACACCTTCCGGCGGAGGTTGCGGCAGCGAAGGGGCTGCGGGATGAGGGACCCGACGGAGGAGGTCTATCCGGAGGGTGGCAGCCTCTGCTGGTCACCCCCCGGCTCGCGGAGAGCCGCGGGGAAGCGATCCGGTTCGATGAGGCGGTTCCCCTGGCGAACGGCCACGGCGTCCTCTTCGGGTACGATCCCGGATCGGCCTGAAGCGGAGGGGCGGCGAGGGCGGTGCGGCGCGGGGGCGGTGCGGCGCGGGGTGTGACGACCCACGCGGCGGGGGTGCCTCCCGCAGCAACGCCTCGTCGTCTACCGGGACGGAGCAATCCTATACGATATACCGTGCCTGCTCTTTCAGATCCTCGAGCTCCCGCACCCAGAACGCGTGGTTCCCCCACTCCGGGAACTCCCGCTGAAACCAGTGGTCGTGGCGCTGTCGTGCCCGCCAGGCAAGGAAGTGGATCATCCGCATGAACCGGAGCGGTTCGATCAGCTCCAGCTCCCGGCGGTCGAGTTCCTGAAACTGTGAGTATCCGTCGATCAGATGGGTAAGCTCTCTCGTACACTCCCCGGCGTGGTCCGGAAGGAGAAGCCACAGGTCCTGGACCGCCGGTCCCGTCATCATGTCGTCGAAGTCGATCATCACAAGCCCCTCACCGGGGCGTTCGAGGATGTTCCCCCGGTGACAGTCACCGTGGATCCGTAGCGCCGATACATCGGCGAAGAGCGGCGCGATCTGTTCTGTGACCTCCGCGATCAGATCTTCAAACTCGGCGACAAGATCGGGGTGAACCACGCCGCCGGCAACCAGCTCCCGGGCATAGGCACCGGTCCAGCGCCGGGGGTCGACAACCACCCGGTTCGGCGCCGGCCTCCGTCGTCCCACCTGGTGAATACGCCCTACCAGCGCACCGAGCCGGAACCACTCCTCGTCGCCCTCGGCGTCGAACCCGCGCCCGCCGCGTTTCGGAAAGATCGCAAAGGTGAACACCGGTGCCTCCGGGGGAACGCCAAGTGTATCGACACGGGGGCCGTCGCCGATTTCCCGCGATCCTCCCCGGTTCCACCCGTCTTCGACCTCGGGGGCCCCGTCAACCTCGATCTCGAACAGTGAATCTCCCTCGTCGTCGCGAATCGGTGCCACCACGGGAATCTCCGCCGCCGCAAGGTCAAACAGGAAGGTATGCTCGTCGAGGATCGTCTCGTATCGCCACCGCCCGGGACGGTAGAATTTCACCACCATCTCCCGGTCGTCGAGGCTCCGCACGCCGTAGACACGGTTCACGTAGCTGGGAAAGGGTTCGATCGTTCCGTCAAGACGAACCGGGAGGTACGACTCCACGGCGGCGAGGATGATCTCCGGGTTCAGCAGGTCGAAAGAGGTATGTTCCACCCCGGGAGTATATCAGCGGAACGGGAATGAGCCACAAGAGCGTGGAAGATATGGTACATTATCGCGATGCGGCGTATCCCCGAAAGCGCGTACATACATATCAGCGACAAGAAGCCGAGTTTCCCCGTCAACGGTATGCTCTCGGAGTACCTCGATCACTACCGAAGGACCGCACCCTTCCAGATGGTCTACGAGGATCTCCTCGACTACCAGGAAGGGTTTCCGATGAAGGATGGCAACGACGAGGATACCTACTGGGACTGGGTGATCTATCCCCAACGGGAGTGGGATGAACTCTCCCGGGAACTGACACAGATCTACGCGTATCTGAAAACCCCCGGGGATCCGACCTTTACGGACCATCTCTATATCAGCCGCGTGGAGTACTGTAACTTCGGTAACTCGAAACCGTTCCGCATCCGCGTCGTCAACCGGTATAACGACAACCACGACTACTACTACGTCAAACGCGCCGACGCCTCCCGGGTCTACGGTCTCGAACTCGAACACATCCTTGCACCGAACCGGATCGACTTCCTCGTTCAGGGGGATACGCTTATCGAAGAGCATATCGCAGGAATCCCCGGTGACGTATACCTGAAGACGCGAAAGATCAGTGAAGAGACCTCCCGAATCAGGGTTGCCAAGGAGTTCGTCAAGTTCTCGGAGCGGTGTTTCGTCAAACTCCTGGGAGATATGCGCAGCTACAACTACGTCGTCGTCATCACCCAGGACTTCGACATGGACCAGATCAGGGTCCGCGCGATCGACTTCGACCAGCAGAGCTACGAAGGGCGAATCCAGATCTACCTCCCCCAGTTCTACGAGGAGAACCAGTCGATGGTCGATCTGGTATGGTCGGTTCTCGACGCCCCGACGATCAAACAGTACCAGAAAGAAGAGCGCAGCCTGATGGCACGACGCCTCCACACCTCATGGGCGCGGGTCGACGACCTTCTCTTCTGTATGGAGCAGGACGATGTATCGACTCCCGACCGGGTACAGGAACTTGCGGCAGGCCTCGCGAAATACCACAAGGACGACGACTTTTTACTGTTTCAGAATATGGGACAGCTCACCCGCCACCATCTCACCTCGATGGTGACGAAGGACAGGTGACCGATTCGGGGATACTATAGAAGGATGCGGTATTTCTTCGTAAAGATCGGCAGCGGTAACGTCCACGCCGTTCCCCTCCTCGACGAGCAACGCCTGGGGCATCCGGCGGTCGCCGGATTTTTTCGGTCCGTTCCGCTCCTGGAGGTGATCGAGCGGCAAGACGACCCGTCGGTCCGTTTCAGCCGTCAGGTGATCGATCTTTATCGATGGTCGGTCGGCGATCCCGACGTCGCGGGATACGGAATCTGCGTCGCCGCGGGGTTCGTATGGGTCCTTGAACCGGCGGGACCGATGTACGAGATAGAGCGGGACGCGTTCGAGGAACGTGTCGGTCCCGTCACTCACGCCGACGACCTTCCCAAGATCGTCCCGGTGCGCATCCTCACCCGGGAACGAATCACCCACGTACCGACCCTCGTCGTTCACCTCACATCAAACCGGCACCTCTCGAGCAGCACCTTCAAGGAGATTACCGACGATTTCGGCACGATCGTCGCGATCGAACACGTTCTTTTCAAGGCCGGGATCCAGCGGAGCTATCCGACGATCACCGGGGAGACCCGCACCCTCTACCATCTCCTCCAGTGCCTCGGGGGAAACGAGCTGATAAACCTCGTAGTACAGATCCTGGAAGATCGGGGGGTGCGCGTTCCCGCCCCGACGGGAGGGTTCGTACGCAATATCGACCTGATCGCCTACAACGACACTCCCCGAGCGATCGCGATCGACGGCCTCACCGTTCCTCCACGCCGGAACTTCCGGTCCGGGGCGATCACGATTCAGGTCCGGGGAGCGCTGCGGGAAACGCAACCGACACGAGAGGCGGAGGTCGACTACGTGATCCAGATCAACGCGGAGCCGGCACCGCAGATCCTGAATTTCCGTTGGTTCGAGTCGACCCTCTCCGTCGGTGGGGAAGCGAGAGAGCGGTTCGCACGCCTCGTTCGGTGGGTCCCCTTCGCGGGGCAGGTGATTCGCTCTCTTACAGAGTGATCTGACGGTATTCGGTGCGGCTCGCGCGCCCTGACGGGAGTCGATCCGCTCCGCCTCCCGTCAGCCCTCCCCCGGCGGCCCTCCGTTTCCGACCCGCTTCATCGAGAGTCCGATCCGGGAACGTTCCCGATCGATCTCCGTAACCAGAACGGTGACGTTCTGCCCCGGGCGCACCACCTCGGCAGGATCCGAGATGAATCGGTCGGCGAGTTCACTCACATGAACCAGTCCATCCCGATGAATCCCGATATCGACGAACGCTCCGAAGGCGGTTACGTTCCGCACGACCCCGGACAGGACGATCCCCTCCCGAAGATCGTCGAGCTCCCGTATCGCGTCGTCGAACGCCGGCGGCACAAATCGCTCCCGGGGGTCCCGACCGGGACGGGAGATCTCGTGGAGGATATCTTTCAACGTCGGTTCACCGATGCCGCTCTCGGGATCGATATAGCGATGAAGATCGACTCCAGCCACCGCATCCTCATTCCCGACGAGCTGCGCCGGCGTGACACCAGCGTCTGCGGCGATCCGCTCGACCAGTTCGTACCGTTCAGGATGAACCGCGGTGTTCTCCAGAGGGTTCTCCGACCGGGGGCACCGAAGAAACCCCACCGCCTGTTCTACCGTCTTCGGCCCGATCCCGGGGGCGTCGCCGATCGCGGCGCGGGTACCGTAGAGGCCGTTCTTCTCCCGGTAGCTCACGATTTTCCGGGCGGTAGCGACGCTGAGTCCGGCAACCCGCCGAAGGAGGGGGACGCTCGCGGTGTTGATATCCACGCCGACGCGGTTGACGCAGCTTTCTACCGTCGCGTCGAGGGCATCCGCAAGGTGCTTGTGATCGATCTCGTGCTGGTACTGTCCCACCCCGATCGACGCCGGGTCTATCTTGACAAGCTCCGCCAGGGGATCCTGGAGTCGCCGGCCGATCGAGACCGCTCCCCGGTACTGCACATCGAGTCCGGGGAGTTCCTCCCCGGCGAGGGGCGATGCGGAGTAAACCGACGCCCCCGACTCGTGGACGCTGACCACGGGGATCGGGGTCGGTGCCGGGTCGGCGCCGGGAACCGTACCGCGGTCTCCATCCCCGACGCTTCCGTCTCCGCGAACCGTACCGCGGTCTCCGTTTTCGATGCCCTCGCCGCCGCCAACCGTTCTTCCGTCGAGCCCACCATCCCCGGTCAATCCGAGGTCCCGGAGGAATTGCTCCGTCTCTCGCCCGCCGGTCCCGTCCCCCACCGCAATCGCGGCAACCCCGCGACGGCGGCACAGGTCGGTCACGATCGCGGCCGCTTCCTCCCGGCGTCCCGCCGAAGAGAGCGGGAAGATCTGCCCCACGTCGGTCACAACCCCCTCGGGAGTGATGCACGCGTACTTCGCGCCGGTTCTGATACCGGGATCGATGGCGAGCACCGTCCGGGGACCGAAGGGGGGAGCCAGAAGGAGGGCTTCCAGGTTTCGCTGGAAGATCGCGACCGCGTCGTTCTCGGCGCGTTGCCGGAGGGCGCCGATCGCCTCCCGCTCGAGGGACGGCAGGAGGAGGCGCTTCCACGCATCGGTGGCGATCCGGGTGTAGAGAGCACGCCATTCCGGCGCCTCCGGTGTCGGGAGGGCGGTCTGCACCACCCGCAGTGCCGCCTCTTCGGGGGGGCGAAGCTGCACCCGCAAGTGTTTCTCCCCGGCGCCGCGGAGGATCGCAAGAACGCGGTGGGAGGGGGCGCGCCGGGCGGGTTCGCGCCACGAGAAGTAGTCACGGTACGTGTCGGCGTCATGTACCGCCCCGCCGTCGTCCCGGGTACTTCGCCGCTTTTTCGTCTCCCTTCCGGAAACGGTGATCCGCGAGCTTTCCAGCGCTCCCTGCCGGACAAACAGTTCCCGAAGACGGGCACGGACCTCCTCGTCGAGAGCGACCTCTTCCGCGACGATATCGCAGGCACCGGCCAGGGCATCGTCCGGCGACACCTCTTCCGGTCGGTATGCGGCGATCACCGTCGCGAGGGGTCGATTCCATTCGGTACCGAGGGCGTCGGCGAGTGGACCGAGCCCCCGTTCCCGGGCGTTGTCGGCCCGGGTCGTCTTTCGGGGACGGTACGGCAAGTATCGGTCCTCGAGGGTCGTCCGGTCTGGTGCGCTCCGGATCGCGGCGTCAAGCTCGGGTGTGAGGAGTTCCCGCTCCTTGAGGCTCCGCAGGATCGCCTCCCGCCGCTCCTCCAGTTCCTGAAGTTCCCGCTCCCGTTTCAGTATCTCCCGCAGGGCCGTTTCGTCGAGACCACCGGTCCGCTCTTTCCGGTACCGTGCGATGAACGGCACCGTCCCGCCCTCTTCGAAGAGAGCCCTGACCGCTCTGACCTGCGCCGTGGTGCACGCCCGTTCCCGGGCGATCACCTGATCGATCGATTCCATACCGCGTATTGTGCCACAGGTACGGAGCGATTTACACCGACCCTTCCATCCGATATCTTCTCAGGAGCGATGCAGAAAAACCACAGACAGTGGTCGATTAACGATTCGGCCAATACATACGGTATCAAGGAATGGGGCGCCGGGTACTTCGATCTCTCCCCCGATGGCGAGGTGGTCGTTCGGGTAGAGACTGAACAGGGCGCCTCGGAGGTGAGTCTCGTCGAGATCATCAACGGCCTCGACGCCCGGGGGTTCAGTATGCCCGTATTACTCCGGGTGGAGAATCTCCTCGATCAGCAGATGACGCGCCTCAACGAAAGTTTTCGCGCCTCGATCAGGGGTACCGGATACACCGGACGATATCAGGGAGTGTTTCCGATCAAGGTCAACCAGCAAGCGCAGGTGATCGACGAGATGACCCGCTTCGGTGAACGCTTCGACCACGGCCTCGAAGCGGGAAGCAAGGCGGAGCTCCTTATTGCCCTGGCGAAGGTGCGTTCCAAACAGAGCCTCATCGTGTGTAACGGCTACAAGGATCCGGAATTTATCGATCTAGGTCTCCAGACGATCCGTATGGGGTACAACGTGTTCTTCGTGATCGAGACCCCCACGGAGCTTCCAACGATCCTCGAACGCAGTCGTACCCTCGATATTCGTCCCCTCATCGGAATCAGAATCAAGCTCTCGAGCCGCGCGGGGGGACACTGGCAGGACTCCGGCGGGGACAATTCGATCTTCGGTCTCACCACGGGACAGCTGGTGGACGTCGTCGACACCCTCCGGGAGGAGGGAATGCTCGATACGTTGCGCCTGCTCCATTATCACCTGGGGAGTCAGATTCCCAACATCCGCGATATCCGGACCGCAGTTCGTGAAACCGCACGGTTCTACGCCGATCTGGTCCGGGAGGGAGCCCCGATGGGGTACCTCGATATCGGAGGGGGCCTCGCCGTCGACTACGACGGAAGCCAGACGAACTTCGTCCACAGCAAGAACTACAACCTCGACGAGTACACCTGGGACGTCGTGGAGGTCCTCAAGACCGTTTTCGACGAGAAGGAGATCCCTCACCCCACGATCATCACCGAGAGCGGACGTGCGACCGTGGCATACTCGTCGATTCTCCTGTTCAACGTGCTGGATGTGACCGAATCGCGCCCCGGTCCCGTCCCGGATGAACCGCCTGAGGATACGCCGGAGTCGATCCGTAACATGTACGAGGTCCGCCGGGTGATGACGGTCAGAAACCTCCAGGAGTGTTACAACGACGCGGTGTACTACCGGGAGGAGATCCGGGAAGATTTTCAGTACGGTCGGGTGACCCTGCGGCAGCGTGCCCTCGCGGACAATCTCTTTCTCGATATCATCATCGAGATCTCCCGGCTCCTCCAGAAGGTCAAACGCGTACCGGGGGACCTGGAAGATCTCGTGGAGTCCCTCTACGACATCTACTACGGGAACTTCTCCGTTTTCCAGAGTCTCCC
The DNA here is from genome assembly GCA_046540055.1 of Alkalispirochaeta sp. Classification (GTDB taxonomy): domain Bacteria; phylum Spirochaetota; class Spirochaetia; order DSM-27196; family Alkalispirochaetaceae; genus Alkalispirochaeta. The sequence continues at coordinate 6,483 of JBKHFT010000037.1, read as the reverse complement.
CGACGTCTGGGCGATCGACCAGATCTTTCCGGTGATGCCGATCCATCGTCTGAACGAGGAGCCGACGCGGAAGGCGATCCTCGCCGATATCACCTGCGATTCCGACGGTAAGATCGATTCTTTCGCGGATATCCACGACGTACGAAAGACGATCCCTCTCCACGAATATCACGGAGACGAGGAGTACTACCTGGCGATCTTCCTCGTCGGAGCCTACCAGGAGACCCTCGGAGACCTCCACAATCTGCTGGGGGACACCCACGTGGTGAGTGTCCGGATCAACGGTGACGGCTCCTTCGATTTCGTCCGGGAGATCGAGGGCGACTCGATCGCCGATGTGCTGAGCTACGTCGAGTACCAGCCAAAAGAGCTGGTTGAGCTGTTCCGACAGAAGGCGGAAGAGGCGGTACGTGCAGGAACGATATCGCCCCAACAGAGACGGGCGGCGATGAACGCCTACGAAGAGAGCATGCGGGGGTATACATACTTTGAACGCTGAAAACAACACGAATACACCGAACACCAACGGAACGGCGCGGGAGCGCGTCGTCATTATCGGCGCAGGCGGAGTCGGCTCGGTGGTCGCCCACAAGTGCGCCCAGCTTCCGGAGATCTTTCGTGAGATCACTCTCGCCAGCCGCACCCTCACGAAGTGCGATGCGATCGCGGCGTCGGTACGGGAACGGACGGGGCGCACGATCAGGACCCGAGAGATCGATGCCGACGATGTGGCGGCAATGGTTGTCCTGTTCCGGGAGATCCAACCGGACCTGGTTATCAACGTTGCCCTTCCCTATCAGGATCTGGCGATCATGGAGGCGTGCCTCGAGACGGGGGTCAACTACCTCGATACGGCGAACTACGAACCCCGGGACACCGCGAAATTCGAGTACTCCTGGCAGTGGGCGTACCGCGAACGTTTTGAGCGGGCGGGGTTGACTGCGATCCTCGGGAGCGGATTCGACCCGGGGGTCACCAACGTGTATACCGCGTGGATCGCGAAACACCACCTCGATGAGATCACCGCCATAGATATCGTCGACGTCAACGGTGGTGACCACGGCAAAGCGTTCGCGACGAACTTCAACCCGGAGATCAACATTCGGGAGGTCACCGCGGCGTGTCGCCACTGGGAGGACGGAGCGTTTCGTGAGACGCCGGCCCTCAGTACCCACACCCCCTTTACCTGCCCCGAGGGGGTCGGTACGTACGAGATCTACCGGATGTACCACGAGGAGCTCGAAAGTCTCGTACAGAACTTCCCGTCGATTCGACGGGCGCGGTTCTGGATGAGTTTCTCCCGGAACTACCTCACCCATCTGAAGGTTCTGGAGAACGTCGGGATGACCCGGATCGACCCGGTGATGTACAACGGCGTCGAGATCGTTCCCCTCCAGTTTCTGAAAGCGGTCCTCCCGGAACCTTCGGAGCTCGGAGCCGACACGAAAGGTCAGACGTGTATCGGCGTCATCGCCGAAGGAACAAGAAATGGTGCCTCCCACCGCGTCTACGTCTACAACGTCTGCGACCACCAGGACGCATACCGGGAGGTCGGGAGTCAGGCGATCAGCTATACCACCGGGGTTCCCGCGATGATCGGGGCGAAACAGATCCTGCAGGGAACCTGGCGACGACGGGGAGTGTGGAATATGGAGCAGATGGACCCCGATCCTTTTATGGACGATCTGAACCGCTACGGGCTGCCCTGGAGCGTCCAGGACCCCGCGGAGATAGTACTTCCCTGATGGCCCGCAGCGGCTCACCCCTCGCCGATCCGCGACCGTACGCACCGGACGACCGGCCCTATTTTCGGGGATTCGATCCGGCGGCGGTCCCGTCGCCGGCGTACGTGATCGACCGCGCCGCGGTTGCGTACAATCTCCGGATACTGCGGGAGGTGGCGGACCGGTCGGGAGCGACGATTCTGTTGGCGCTGAAAGCGTTCGCCCTTCCGGAGGTGTTCGATCTCGTCGCCCGGTACCTTGACGGTGTCTGCGCGAGCGGTGTGTACGAGGCGACCCTCGGATTCACCGAGATCGCCCCGTTACGGGAAAGAGCGTCGGTCCCGGCATCGAACCGTTCTACCCCGCGGGAACCCGGCCCCGGCGGCACCGCTTCACCGTCGACGGGGTATTCCCCAGCGGACCATCTCACGGACGTAAGCGGCAGTCCATCGTCGCCGTTCCGGATCCACACGTTCGCTCCGGCTTACACCGCAACGGACCTCGACACCCTCCGGAGATACTCGAACCATCTCTCCTTCAACTCCCTTCGCCAGTACCACCGCCATTTTCGAGGGAGACACATAGGACCGGTGGGGCTCAAGGCGCCGGCGCACCCGGAACCGGCGGGGCTCGAGGCGTCGGCGGCGCGCCCGGTTCCTCCAGGGCATACCCGATACGGCATCCGGATCAACCCCGAATGCCCCCTGGGGGACCACGAGATATACGACCCCTGTGCACCGTACTCTCGCCTCGGACAGATCCGGGAAGAGTTCGACGAAGACCTTCGTGCATTCGGGGACGGACCCGATCCCCTCAGCGCCGCGCTGCACGGGATCTCGGGGCTCCACTTCCACACTCTCTGCGAGAACGACTCCCACGCCCTCGAGCAAACCCTCGCGGCGGTGACCGAGCGGTTCGGCGATATCCTCGAGCGGGAGGAGATCACCTGGTTGAACATGGGAGGCGGACACCATATCACGAAGCCCGACTACGACCGGGATCATCTCGTATCACTGGTTCGTGACTGCTCACGGCGGTACGGCGTCGATGTGATTCTGGAACCAGGAGAGGCGGCGGCGATCCACACGGGCATCCTCGTCTCGGAGGTACTCGACATCACCCGCAACAGACGCCCCATCGCGATCCTCGACACCTCTGCAACGGCGCATATGCCGGACACCCTGGAGATGCCCTACCGCCCGGATGTGTGGGGAGCTCATAGTCCCGGGGAAGCGGCGAATCTCTACCGTCTCGGTGGAACCACCTGCCTTGCCGGCGACGTGATCGGCGACTACGCCTTCAACGAAGAACTTCGTATCGGCGATCGCCTTGTCTTCGACGATATGAGTCACTACACGATGGTGAAAACGACCACCTTCAACGGAATCCCCCTTCCGACGATCGCGGTGTGGGATTCAGACCGCGGTGAGGTCGTCGCGGAGAGACGCCCGGAATACTCCGACTTTCGAGCCAGATTAGGAGGCATGTCGTGACGGAGCAACGGTTTCTTTCGAGTGAGTTCTCCCAGTACCCTCCGGCGTACGCGGCGTTTCACGTGATTCCGGTCCCTTTTGAGTTTTCGGTGTCCTACGGAGGAGGCACCGCGGGGGGGCCCGCGGCGATCCTCGCCGCCAGCAACCAGCTCGAGGTGTACGACGGGTACAGCACTCCCGGGGAGGACGGGATCTATACCCACCCGCCGGTTGACTGTTCCGGTACGCCGGAGACGGTCTTCCCCCGGATCACTAAAACGGTCACCGAAGCGCTCTCGTCGGGGAAGGACGATCCTCCGGTGCCGATCGTCCTCGGCGGAGAACATTCGATAACTGCATCCGCCTTCGCCGCGGTTCGCCGCTTTTTCGGCGACGCCGAGCCGGTGGGGCTCATTCAGATCGACGCCCACGGCGATCTCCGGGATGAGTACGAAGGTTCCCCGGACAGCCACGCCTGCGTTGTCCGGCGCATCCACGAATCCTGCGCGGTACCCGTCGTTCAGATTGGTGTTCGATCCCTCTCGCCGGAAGAGGTGATCTATCGCGGTACCCACGGCCCCGACGCGGTTGCTCCGATCGTGGCGTTCGACGCCGGAGAGATCGTACCCGCCGGCACCGTTGAGATCCCGATCCCGTCGTCGATCCCCGAGAAGGTATACCTCACGATCGATGTCGACGGCCTCGATCCGTCGATCATGCCTGCAACGGGGACACCCGTTCCGGGAGGGCTCGGGTGGTATCAGACCTTGCAGATCATCGAGAGTATTCAGAGACAGCGGGAGCTCGTCGCGGTCGATATCGTCGAGCTCGCCCCGATCCCGGGGCAGCACGCCTGGGAATACACCGCCGCGGAGCTCGTCTATAGGGTGATGGGGATCATCTCCCGCGGCCGCGAGGCGCAGCGGTAGCGGCCGTATCGGTGGCTGTCGCGTCCCGCCGGCGAGTCCGTTCTTCTCCGATCCGGAGCAGTACCGCCAGCAGCTCATCTTCCCCGTGGATCCGTGGTTCGAACCCCGCAGAGTCGAGTCCCCGGAATGGCGAAATCAACAGCGTCCGTCCACCAAGGCGCCGTGCCGAATCGATATCGTTCCAGGGGTGATCACCAACGGAGAGTATCTGCTCCGCTCCGATTCCTCGTTCCTCTCGTAGTCGCCGAAATACCGTTTCCATGCCGGTCGGTTTTTCCGCGGAATAGATGTACTCGTCAAAGGTGTCGGCGATTCCGAGATACTCGAGGGTGGGAATCCCGGAGTCCTCGCTCGAGTTCGTTTGCATCACCAGAAGAACCCCCGCCGCACGCAGCCGGTCAAACGTATCACGCCACAGAGGGGAAGGAACGAAGGGAAGCTCTCCACGGCTCATCGCGTATCGCGACTGGTGAAACGCTTCGACGTACAGCTCCCGGGGTATCCCGTACGAACGGGTCAGGTAATGGACCACGGTCCATCCATCTCCGAGGTAGGTCCACCCGTTCTCACCGGTGTCTCGATATTCCTCCGGCGCTACCCGGGCGAATCGTTCCGTTCCCGGCGTACCCCGGACAAACTCCCCCATCCGGATCTCCCCGTGCGCGCCGTCGAGGATCGCCGTCACAAGAGAACGGACCTCGTCACGTCGCTCCGGCAAGCCGCCGCGGGTCAATACATGATCGAGATAGAAGTCGAGGGTCACGTACCCCGGGTACAACGTCCCGTCCAGATCGAACACGATCGCATCAATATCAAATACGAGATCACCATTGTTCATCATATTCAGTCTCACTCACAATTCTCTCGCGGCGTCGCGCCGTATAACAGCAGATCGATCGACGCATCCATCATCAGTCCCAGGGGCGCACCGAGACCCGCCCGGGACGCAATCGTATTTCCTTCGAGCATAGAAAGAAAACTCCCGGCGATCGTGTGAGGGTCGATATCTCTCAGATCCCCTCGGCCGCGCGCATCCATCGCGAGGTCGACGATCGGGCGCATGATCACCCCGTAACTCGAACGCTCCAGCTCCGCTCGTTGCTCCGCCCCGAGTCCGGGCATATCGTGGTGCATCATCGACAGCAAAAAGAGCGGGGGGCGCTCGAGAAACCAGCGCGACGCCGCACGCAGCCCCTCAGCGAGGAGGTTCTCGCCGTCCTCCGTTCGCTCCCGGACATCCTGGAGCACCTTATCGAGGGCTCCTCCGAGACGTCGAAACATACGATCCTGCACCGCAAGAAAGAGCTCTTCTTTCCCCGCAGGGAAATGGTGGTACAAGGACGGTTTCCTGATCCCGACCGCGAACGCCACATCGATGAGGGATACCCCGTGGAGGCCACGCTCACGGAAAAGCTCTTCCGCCGCGTCGAGTATTCGGTCCCGTCTATTGCCCTGTGATTCCCTGTTACCCATAGCTGCCCGCAGCGGCCACTATAGCACACACGAACGGTCACAGATAGCCACATACCGGGCGACAACGAAGCGCTGCGACTCCTGAAGCGAGAGCGGTAGATCTTTTTTCCTAACGATGCAATTATGCGACAATATAACCCTATGGAGTTTTTGTAACATGAAAAGTATACCTGTCTTTTTCAAAGCGTGGATCGGCGGATTCGTCGGGCCGTCGTATGAACTGGAACTCGTTGGCGGCGAACTCCACTATCGCGTGTTCGAGCGTGGATACGAGATGCACAAGAACGAAGTCCTCACCCCCGATGACAACGACTGGCACCGTTTTCTTGCCCAGGTAGATGCGGTCTCTCTGTGGCAGTGGGAACCGGTCTACCAGGGGCAACCGGCGCCGGATGGAACGACGTGGTTCGTACACCTCGAGGACGGAACGCGCACGATCGAGAGCAAGGGGCTCAACCTGTATCCGCCGCTCTTCACCGACTACCTGCGAGCGGTCCGCGCTCTCACCGGCGGACGTCACTTCGCCTGATCGCGACGGAATCCCACCATTATCGTCTCTTTTTATGTGATCATATTCACAATTTTGGTTCATCTATTGTTTTAAAACGTATTCCGTTTCAAGGTATAATGTGATACAGTCTTCACATAATTCGAACATACAAAAACCAAAAGGAGAATGTATGCGTACCAGAATAATGTTACTATTCGGCACAATATTGTTAACCCTCGCGCTCCTCGGCTGCGGTGGCGGTCAGGAAGAGGCGGCGGAGACGAGCGATGCTGCCGACACGAACGATGCTCCCGAGCCGGCGGATAGCTCCGAGTTCACCCCCGGAGAGTATGAAGACGGCGTGTACTTCGCTCAGGAAGACGGTTTCAACGAAC
>JBKHFT010000036.1:0-24207 GCA_046540055.1 Alkalispirochaeta sp. | reverse complement strand
ATCTGATCCTCAGGAAACTCGGAGAAAGGGAAGCGTACGACGTCAAATGAGCGTTGCGGGCCCGTCAGTTCGCCGACGAACTGTTTCTCGCTGGAACTGAACCGCGTTCCCGTCAGAGCGTCACGTATCACCTGATCAAACACCGCATTCTCCCGGTGAAACCCGCGGAGCGTAAACCGTTCCTGATTACTTGTGGCGCGGTACGCGTCGCTGTCGAAGCGCCCGTTTACCTGAAACCGGGGATCCTCGGCGATCATCTCGTCGACCCTGCTCTCCGAGACGGCGATCCCGGCGTTTTCGGCCTCGGCGATCACCGCTTTGTGCAGAACGGTGCGGTTAAACGCCTCCCGCCAGGCAAGGCGCAACTGCATCTCGAGGCTGGTCTGATCTCCGGCGTCGCGCAGGGACTGCGCGATCACTTCATACTGCCGCGCAAAAAAATTGCCGGGCTGATAGATGATATCGTCGTTTCCGTAGCGTCCGAATACGAGTCGTTGACTTCCCATCGTCGAGGTTGCGACGGGGGCGCCGATGAAGGTCACCACTACGATGATGAGGATGATTACGCTGCCGATGTACAGCCACGTATTCCGGCTCAGCGGGGTTCGGGGTTTCTTTTTCTCGCTATCCTTCGGCTCTGCCATAGGTGTCTATTTTCCCTCTCTGCAACATATTGTGAGTGCGAAACGGTAGCACGTGACCGATGTGGTGTCAATGAACGGGGTTGACCAGGGGCAACCTCCTCTGGTATGTTCCTCGAGTATATCGGGCTGTAGCGCAGGGGCTAGCGCGCGCCGTTCGGGACGGTGAGGTCGGAGGTTCAAATCCTCTCAGCCCGACTCAAATCCCACGACTGTGTCACCTGTCGGTACTGAGAAGCGGCTCCTGTGAGCCGCTTTTTCATTGAGGTTTCTTTGCGGCGTGTCCCTCAGGCGTCGGGAACAGCGTCTCTCCCTCATCCGGTCCCTCACCCGGAGACACGTGCCCGTCGGACCGGATAAGAAGCGAGGGAGTCCGGATTGCCGAAAAAGACTCAACGAATGCCCCTCCCGTGCCGACCCTAATAGCGGAAGTGTTCTATGAAAATACGCGCGATTGCTGTTGGTATAATTGTCCTCGTGAGCACCGGGCTCTCCGCCCAGATCTTCCGGCATGAAGTGCAGGACGGCGAGACGCTGTACGGTATCGCTCGCCGTTACGGAGTTTCTCCCGGTGACCTGACTGAACAGAACGGGATCGCCTCTCCGGACCTGTTGCTGCCGGGGACGCTTCTGACGATTCCGAACCGCTACACCGTCGAACGGGGCGATACCCTCTATTCGATCGCGCGGCGGTACGACACAACGGTAGAAGCCCTCACCGAGTCGAACGGGTTGTCCACTTCATCGATCCGGGAGGGACAGATACTGACGCTTCCCGAGGATGCATCGATCCCGGATGATGCGCGGATCGCGACAAACAACCCCCAGGACGAATCCGACGATGACGCCTCGTCCGACCCCGCTCCGGAAGACCGCGACAAAGACGCAGCGGAAGAGGACCGGGACGGTCCGGAAACGCAGGACGATCGTGCCGGGCCTACGCCGGAACCGATCGTCGTCGCCGCGGAGGTGTCGGATCCGTTGAGTTACGCCGACGGCGGAGCGTGGCCGGTTGCGGGGGCAAGACGGACCCTCAACGGAAAACTGCCTGGTGTCCTGATTCGGGCGGAGCGGGGGACCCCGGTATACGCGATCTCGACGGGACGCGTCGTGTACGCTGGACCGCATACCACCTTCGGAAACGTCGTGTTCATCCAGAGTTCCCAGGACTACGTATACGTGTACGGCGGCCAGGAAACACTCGGAGTAGAGGTCGGTGAACTCGTGGAAGCAGGTTCGCCTATCGGAACCGTAGGTCTCTCTCCGTCGGAGGGGACCGCCGCCCTCTATTTCTCGGTGTGGCGTAACGATCGATTCGTCGATCCCGAATCGGCGCCGCGCGGCTGAGAATCTCCAGTAAAACAAGACATAGTAAAGTGGATGGACTATAACACTCGTGGTATAATGTAGACGCAAAAAACGGATGACCGACGTCGGGGGCAAACTATGAGCGGACCAACAGTCGAACACGAACGACGCGGCAAAGGGGCGGGACAACGAGCGACGGTGGTAGCCGTTGACAACGGCTATGATGGCGATACCGACCCGTTGGCGTTCTATCTGAAACAGATCTCCAGCTATCCTCTCCTGGACGTACACCAGGAACAGGAGATCGGCCGGAAAATCCAGGAGTTACGCCACCAGATCGACGCGTTCCGGGAAGAAGATCCCGACGGTGCGCCTCCGCGCAAACTGGACGAGGAACTGCGGTACTACAAGGGACGGATGATCAATTCCAACCTGCGCCTCGTCGTCTCTATCGCTAAAAAGTACCAGCATCGGGGACTTTCGCTCCTTGACCTGATCGACGAAGGCAACATCGGTCTGATCGAGGCGGTGGAGCGGTTCGACTATACCCGAGGGTGCCGCTTTTCTACCTACGGCACATGGTGGATCCGCCAGGCGATCATCAAGAGCCTCGCCGATAAGGGGCGAGTGATCCGGATACCCGTCCATATGTTGAACACGATCAAAAAGTGTTTCTACGTTGCCAAACACTTGACGCAGGAACTGGGACGCGATCCGGTGAACCAGGAGATGTCGGCGTACATGGACGTCAGTCCCTCCCGGGTACAGGAGATTATACGGCTCTCTCAGGACACCACGTCTCTCGATGTTACCGTCGATGAAGAGAGCTACACCCGCCTTGCGGATCTGATCGAAGACGAAAACCAGACGCAGCCGTTTGACCTTGTGTTCAATCTTACCCTTCAGGATACACTCGAAGAGGTCCTGGAGGAACTCAACGAACGGGAGATGCGGATCATCAAACTTCGCTTCGGCCTTGGAGGAGAGGGGCCGTATACCCTCGAAGAGACCGGACGTTTTCTCGGGATAACTCGTGAGCGGGTTCGGCAGATCCAGGAGAAGGCGCTGGACAAGTTGCGGGAAAATATTCGGATACAGGATTTGCACCATCAATACTGAAGAGGAATCACCGGTACGCACCGGTGGCGGCGACGACGGGAAGAGCAGTCTTCTCGACGGCGTGCGCCGCCCGAAAGATGACATCGCTTTCGAAACCCTCGGTTCCGTGGACGAAGCGCAAGTTACCCTCGGCGTATGCCGCAGTCTCGTCCGGGAATGGCGTGATCGTATCGCCGGGACGGAGGATACGGGTGCGCGTTCGGGCAAGAGAAACGGGCTTCTGTCCCGGTCTCGTTCCGATCGGTTCCAACCGGGCACGGTGGCTCTCCTCCGTTCCCTCGATGAGGATCTGGCGCGAATACAGAACGAACTGCTCATCGCCGGAGGGATCCTCTCCACTTCGATCGGCGACACCGTTCCGGAGACGATGCCCCGGATCGGTACCGCCGAGATCGAGGTCCTCTCGAAGACGTTTGCCCGGTGGCGCGGCGTGGTCCATATCGAACCGCGGTTTTTTATCGCCGGAGACAGCCGGATCGGTGCGGAGTTCGACCGTGCGCGGACGGTTATCCGGCGAGCGGAGCGAAACGTCGTACGCCTGATCCGTGAACGGGGAAACCAGGCGCAGATCCCCGTTTCGCAGTACCTTAACCAGTTGAGCGATCTCTGCTTCGTCCTCGCCCGGTGGACCGATACCGTGTCGGACCGGTAGATCCGGGAATCACGGCTTCCTCGTACCGTCGGCGCGTTAAAGAGTACCGCATCTCAGACCGACAACCGATCGCGTTCGCCGGTGCGTCGCGTTCCGTCTGAGTACCGTAGATCCCAGGTGATCATCGTATCGCCGTCAAACACCATCTCGCCTTCCACCGCCGTACCGGCGAGCACCTTCGGCAGCCAATACAGGTCGTCCTCCCACATGCGATCGTAGGGAATACGGTCTTCATCGACCCAGAACGGAATCGCTTCGGCCGTTTCGACCAGTGTTCCCGCCCACTTCCGGGCGATGAACAGATGAACTTCGAGGGCGTAGCCGTCGACGAAGAAGAATCGCAGGACACCACAGTGCTTCGGGTCGACCGGCTTCAGCCCGACCTCTTCTTCGGTCTCTCGAACCGCGGTCTCCTGAAGTGTCTCGCCCCCCTCGCGTTTTCCGCCGGGACCGTTGACCTTGCCTGCCCCGAGGCCGCGCTTTTTTTCGATCAGAAGCACTTCCGCCGTTCCGGCGGAACCGGTTCGCCTGAGAAAGCAGAGGACTGCCTCATCGTCGGGAGTAAATTGTTCCCAGTCGTACCCTCGTTGCTCGATACTCATAGGGCGGTGAGGGTACCACGGATCGGACGACGAAGAAACCGGCGGTACCTGTCGATAATTGAAACGATATGGGTGACGAAACACCGATCGACGAGACGGTCCGGGAAGCTCAAGAGCTGATAGCCGCAGTATACGGGCAGATCGTCTCTCTCAGGGCACAGGGAAAGGAAGCGACGAAGATCGTCTTGCCTCCACGACAGTACCGGATACTGCAGGAGTATCGACGCTCGGTAGGAGATGTACCTCACAGTCTGCCCGATTATCTCGGTCGCTATGACCTGTTCGGGATTCCGTTATATACTGATACCCGGGAACACGTTGTGATACAGGCACGGCCAGTGGAGAGACCGGAATGAGGCGAGAGATGAGAAGATGTCGAAGAGGGTTGCTGCTCGGGACGCTCATGATCGCGCAGTGGATCACCACCGTGCCTTCTCTTCCCGGACAGACCTTCGACGCCGAACGGATCGCAGTGGTACCGTTCGTCAATACCACCGGTGTTGAACAGTGGGACGCCCTTGGTCGGGCGATGGCGGAGACGATCGAGTTGACGCTACGGTTGAGCGGTCAGTTCGATCTGGCCGAGATTCCCGGGCTCGATACGGTAGACCCCTACGCGCCGGACGGACCGGTCCGACTGAGAGAGATCGCCGAGGAACACCGCCTCGACGCTGCGATCGTCGGGCGTATTTCGGACCTCGAAAACGGTCGTGTCGAGCTCCAGGCAGCGGCCTACAGCGCCGTCACCGGCTCGATCATCGGTGAGGAAACACGGGAAGCTTTCGGATCCTTTGACATTCTCGACGCCGCGGACGAGCTGGTGATCCTTGCAAGCTCCGCGTTTCTTGGATACCACGTTGATTTCGGGGCGATCATCCTTCAACCCTCCCGGGGAGATGTACCGTACGTTGTGTACATCGACGGTGTGCCCGTGGGAAGAAGCATCGCCTCGGTACCACAGGTGTTGACGGGTCGCCGCACAATCGAGATCGCCGTGGTGACCGGCCGGGGTGAGCAGTACGTCTATTCAGCGGACCGTTTGATCCGACCGGGAGAGGCGATCGAGATCGCGATCGGCCTGCCGGCGGTAACCAACGTCGAGCAGGTGCAGATCCGTGCGAGTCATGATCTGGCGAGGAACCTTCTCGGACAACCGGAACAATACCTCACCGCCTTCGATGCGTTGAGCGCCGGCCGACAGCTTCTTCGGGAGTCTACGTCGACAGCTCTCGATCCCCTTCGGGATATCCAGAGCGAGCTTGAGACGTTGTGGCAGCTCGACGAAGAGCTCTATCGCCTCCGACCGGACGTATACGGACCGGAGGGCGAGTACGAACGGGGAAGACCGCTTTCCGTGATGAACGGGACCGCCGCGCTTGCCGAGAGCTACCAGGACGGTGAGGAGCATCCCGAAATCCGGCGAAGAATCGTACGAAACGGCGCCGCCCAGTATCACTTGCTTCATCTGGCGTGGGCGGCTGCCCTCGGGCGCGCCGACTGGAATCAAGCGGAAGCGATCCTTGCGGACATGGAGACCGTCTCGAGCCATTATGGTCTTGAAAACCAGACCGCCTTCCGCCGCGATCGGTCCGCGTGGAATATGGCGAAGCAAGAGGCCGAGACCGTCTCCCGCCGACGCCGACGCCCGTGGCCCTATCTCGGACTCGCTGCCGGGCTCGGCGGCCTGGGATACGGGGGGTACTACCTCGCGACCGACCAGGTCGACGGGTATACCGACAAGGGTGACGATTACGACGACGAGTCCGACCTCGCGACGACGGAGGCCGAAGCGGAGTCTCTCCGGGAGAAGGCGGACGAACAGTACGATCGCGCGGAAGAGGCGGAGATCATCCAGTGGACGAGTATCGCCGCCGGTGGTGTTGTCGCGATTCTTTCGACGTGGCGGATTTTTGCCAATCGCAGAGCGGACGAGACGTTTCTGCATGACTGGGCGCAGGAGAACTACGGTGGCGAAATCGCTCTGGCGGACCGCCTGTTTTCCGATGAGATCGTGGCGCGATTCGGCCCGACACCAACAGACGAACTCCACGAGGACGAGTCTGAGACCACTCTCGTACTGGTTCTGGGGCCCGCCGGGGAGGTCGTTCACGTCGAGGACCGTCCTCGGGTCTTTCCGTTTCTGCAGGAGATCGAACGAGGGCGAAGCCTCGTTACCGATCGTCCTCCTGTTGTGGACGGAGATCGCACCCGGATCTACAGTGACCCGTTTGCGTTGACGGTACTCAGGTAGCGTCGCTAGAACGGCCCGTACCCGACGCTGATCGCAATCCGGAGAAACACCATTGAAAGGGCGAAGACGATTCCCTGCAACGGCAGCGTCCACCGGATCCACGTCGGATACGAGACGGTGGTGAAGCTCAGACCGATGATGAGGAGCGCGTTCGTCGGGAAGAGCATGTTGCTGAAGCCGTCGCCGAAGCCGAAGGCGAGAACCGCGGTCTGTCGGGTGATTCCGACGAGATCCGCCAGGGGGGTGAGGATCGGCATCATCAGAAACGCTTTCGCCGAGGCGCTGCCGATGAAGAAGTTCATCACCAGCGTCGCGAGATACATGAGGAACCCCGCCGCCCCCGGGGGCCGTTCGGAGATGTACGTTGCCGCGGAGTGGAGGATCGTGTCCATGATCCCTCCGGACTGGACGATATGCTTCACACTCATCGACATCAGGATCAGGATCACCCCCGGAAGCATATTCATGAACCCGCCGCGAAACGCCCGACCAATCTCTCCCCATGAGAGACCGCTCAGTCTGCCTGACCCGATACCCCCGACGAGGAAAAAGATCGCCATCAGGGGAAAGGCGTAGGCCGAGAGGGCGGGAATCCGGGAGGTGACGATGATGTACACCACCGCAAGCCCCATGGACACCCCGAACCAGACAAGGGCGCGACGGAGAGGAGCCGAGAGCTCCCCGGACAGTCCGGTCGCCGCGACGCGCTCATGGATGTGACGGTCCGCTGCGTACACGAGGGATCGCCGGGGATCATCCTCGACCCGCCGTGCGTGTCGCTGTACAAACACCAGCACGATGACGTAGACGATCACGAGGAAGGGCAGTCGGAGCCACGCTCCCGAGAACATCGGGAGCTCCGCGATCGTCTGGGCGACCCCGATCGTGAACGGGTTGGTCACCGCCGCGGCAAAACCGAACGCCAGAGGCAGGAGGCTCATCCCGAGGCCGGTGAGAGAGTCCCATCCGAGGGTGTGACTGAGGGGCACCACAAAGACAATCAGAGGTACCATCGCCTCGAAGATCCCCAGGACGGCACCGCTGATCATAAAAAAGAGCTGCATCAGCGCCATCAGGAGAAAGCGGCGCTGCCGCATCTTTACCGCGATGACGCGAAGGAAGGCGCCGAGGACATCCCCCCGTTCGAGGACCGTAAAGGATCCGCCGACGAAGATGAGAAACAGGATGATCGCGATCACGGCGACGTTCCCCGGGGCGAAGAGCACTTCCACCGGTGCCGTCGCCCACCGCCAGATCGGATACACCGGGGAGTCGGTGTAGGTAAACGATCCGGGAACGACCTGCACCCGCCCGTCAACCTCGACGCGGTCGTAGGAGCCGGCGGGAACGATCCGGGTAAGCACCCCGGATACGATCATCAGGGTGAAGATGATCACGAAAGCGAGGAGAAACGCTCGCGTACCGATGCGAATCATACTGGCGCCGTTGGTGGTTGGTGTATCGCTGTTGTTCACAGGTCCGCTCCGTCGTGGGTTTCGATCCATGTGCGATAAAACGCAACGGCACGATCGATATTCTCGAGACGTACGTGTTCGTCGACACCGTGGATACCGGCGATATCCTCCCGGGTCAGGACGTAGGGCAGAAAGCGGTATACCGTGTCGCTGACCGAAGCGTAGTGTCTGCTGTCGGTGGTGGCGGTCACGAGGTAGGGCAGTACAGGGGTGCCGGGCCACACGGTAGCGATGACCCGGCTGAGGGTGTCGTAGGCAGGTCCCGAGGCAGGGCTCTCGGGTGGCGCCTCCATATTGTCCACCCCGGGAGCCGGTTCGATCGTTACAGACCCCGAGAGGGAGCCCCGCAGAACGCTCCGTTCGATTCGACGTTTCATATCGGCGAGGACACCGTCGACGGTAGACCCCGGGAGGAGACGAACGTTGATGTTCCCCCGGAGCGTCCGGGGGAGCACGTTCGGAGCGTCGCTGCCGCTGAGCATCGTGAGCACCTGGGTGTCCCGGATCATCGAGTCCGTCTCGGGGGAAGCGGCGAGAACGCGGTGGACGAGGGGGGCCGTCGCGGGATAGCCGCGCAGGAGGCCGCCGTTGATGCCGCCGAGGACGGTGCCGAAGGCGCGAATGAAAGCGGTTACCGTCGCGGTACGGCGGGGTCTCATACGCCTGCCGAGGAGGCGGGAGAGGACGCGTGCAAAGGTTACCGCGGCGTCGTGGGGAGGTGGATTCGAAGCGTGTCCTCCCCGGGAGGTAACGGTGATGCGGAAGTTGACGTGACCCTTTTCACCGCATCCGATGAGGGCTACCGGGGAGGCGACGCCGGGGACGATGCCGTCGGCGATGATCGCGCCCTCGTCGAGGGTGACGGCAAACCGGATGCCCCGCTCCCGGAACGTTTCGGCGATCTCGTGTGCGCCGCGACCGCCTCCGATCTCCTCATCACCGCCGAAGGCGAGGTAGACGGGACGGGTGGGGGTGAAGCCGGATTCGATCAATTCTTCCACCGCCTGGAGGATCGCGATGTGGGAGAGCTTGTTGTCCAGGGCACCACGGCCCCAGACCGCTTCGTCCCGGATCACCCCGGCGAAGGGATCGACGGACCACCCCTCGCCGTCGGCGGGGACGACGTCGTAGTGAGCCATGAGAAGGAGGGGACGTCGCGTGGAACCGGTATCGCCGCCCGACGGATCCCACCGGTAGACGAGGCGGTACGGATCGGAGGCCTCCACCGTCAGCGTCGCATGAACCCGGGGAAAGAGGTCCACCATCAGTGACTGCCACGCCTCGAGGCGGGCGCGTTCTTCGATCGGGTTGTCCGGTTGCGCTACTGTCGGGATTCGGATCCCGGCTGCGAGTTTTTCCGCGGTTGTCATCGGGCGATATTGTAGGGCCGGATCACCGGCGGGGCAAGTAATTCGGCGGGAGAAGAGGGCGGGGCCAACAGCTGATGTTGCGGCTCCCGGGCAGCGAAGGGGACGCTGTAACGTTGACACATCGGGGCCGATCCTGTTATGTTCTGACTACACGCGACCGTCGTATAATGGCTATTACCTCAGCCTTCCAAGCTGATGATGTGGGTTCGATTCCCATCGGTCGCTCTGTCTGTGCTCGCCCCGGCTCTCCGTTCCCCGCCCGGTTCTCCGTTCCTTTTTATTCAAACTCAAGCCGGGGATGCCGCCGCCATTCACCGCGGCGTTTCAAACTGCTATACTCCCGAAATGGCAACAACCTACGACGACAAAAAGATTATCTATACGATGCACGGCGTGACGAAGGTTCACGGAACGAAGGAGGTGCTGAAAAATATCAGCCTCTCCTATTTCTACGGTGCCAAGATCGGTGTTCTGGGCCTCAACGGGTCGGGTAAATCGACACTGCTGCGTATCCTTGCGGGTGTCGATGAAGATTTCACCGGAGATATATCGATCTCTCCGGGGTATACGATCGGGTATCTCGAACAGGAGCCGCACCTCGAGGCGGGGAAAACGGTAAAAGAGATCGTCTCCGAAGGAGCGAAGGAGATCACCGATCTTCTTGCCGAGTTCGACAAGGTAAACGAAGCGTACGGTGATCCCGATGCGGACTATGAGAAACTCGGAGAGAAACAGGCGGCGATTCAGGAGAAGATCGACGCCCTGGGTGGTTGGGATCTCGACGCGCGACTGGAAATGGCGATGGATGCCCTCCGATGCCCGCCGGCGGACACGGTGGTCGACGTCCTCTCCGGTGGTGAGCGTCGTCGGGTCGCCCTCGTACGCTTGCTGCTGCAGAAGCCGGATATCCTGCTCCTCGACGAACCGACGAACCATCTCGACGCCGAAACGGTCGCGTGGCTGGAAAAGCACCTCCGGGAATACCCCGGTACGGTGATCGCCGTTACCCATGATCGTTACTTCCTCGACAACGTTGCGGGGTGGATCCTCGAACTGGATCGCGGTGAGGGGATCCCCTGGAAGGGCAACTATTCGGGGTGGCTCCAGCAGAAACAGGCGCGCCTCGCGAAAGAAGAAAAGGGAGAGTCTCAACGACAGAAGACACTCCAGCGCGAACTCGACTGGATCGGGATGAGCCCGAAGGGGCAGCACGCGAAGAGCAAGGAACGGATCAAACGGTACGAAGAGCTCCTCAACAAAGGGGGCAAGGAGAAGGTACAGTCGGTGCAGCTCCAGATCCCGCCGGGACCGCGCCTGGGTGAGATCGTTGTGCGCGCCGAGGGACTGACCAAGGCGTACGGTGACACCCTTCTGTTCAAGGATCTCGACTTCGATGTCCCTCCGGGAGCGGTAGTCGGCATTGTCGGTCCCAACGGCGCCGGTAAGACGACCCTCTTCAAACTGATCGCCGGCGTCGAGGAGTCCACGGCAGGGTCGCTTCGCGTCGGTGATACGGTGCGCCTCGCCTGGGCGGACCAGATGCGGGATGTTCTGCAGGACGATAAAACGGTGTGGGAGCAGCTTTCCGACGGTCAGGACCAGATCCGCCTTGGGGGCACGCAGGAAGGTACCGGCGGGCGCATGGTGAACTCCCGGGCGTATTGCTCGTGGTTCAACTTCAACGGCACGGACCAGCAGAAAAAGGTGGGCGTCCTCTCCGGCGGTGAGCGGAATCGTCTCAACCTCGCGATGATGATCAAGACCGGCGGCAACGTGCTCCTCCTCGACGAGCCGACCAACGACCTTGACGTGAACACACTCCGTGCCCTCGAGGAGGCGATCGACGAGTTTGCCGGATCCGCTCTGGTGGTGAGCCACGACCGCTGGTTCCTCGACCGGGTGTGTACCCACCTTCTTGCCTTTGAAGACGACGGTGTCTTCTGGTATGACGGGAACTGGAGCGAATACGCGGAGTACCGTCGCAAGAAGTACGGCGACCGCGCAGACCGTCCGCATCGGTACGTACACCGAAGCTTGACGCGCTGACGACAGGGCGGTACGGCGCGAAAAGGGGTGACGAGTGCCGCCGTCGGCGCGGTTTGTATCGCTCCGTCCGCTGTTTGCATCCCCTGTCCGGGAAGAGTACACTCAGAGCAGGAGGACCGACGATGCGTACATCACGTCTGATTCGTCTTTTAGATGCAGAGCTCCTCGACGCGAAGGATGATATCCGCGACCTCGAAGAGGTGCTCCGCGCCCGCAGCGAAGCGCGAGAGATCACCAACTACGTCTATCAGGAGAACAACGCCCTTCTGGAACTGGAATTACACAGCCTCGAACGGATACGTTCCCAACTCGGCAAGATCTCACCTGAGTCGTTTGGAACGGTCGACGAACTCGTCGCGGCGATCAAGGAGATGGTACACGATCAGGTGCTCCACCACGATGTACCCGGTGCTGTGGAGTCGATCATCACTCGTCGTCTCGCGCGGATCACCGACTATCTCGATTGCGGTGAAGAGCAGCGTTGATCGTTCCGTTCTACCGTCCCTGAAGCACCCGAAGGAGAAGGACCGCCGCAGGTACTAACGTACCATGCTCAACCGCTTCCGCTGTCTTCCCCGTCAGCCGCCCACGCTTCATCTGTTTCTCGAGGTTCCGATACTGCGGGAGGGTAAGAAGCGTCCGGAGATCGGCGATGATCCGGGCGGTATCTTCCGGGAATTCCTGCCGGATCGCCGCTGCATCGGCGCGGATCCCCTCGTCGTGTGCAGCATCATCGGGGTTCGCCTCTTCCAGCTGCTGAAAAAGCTGTTCCAGACGGACCACGAAAGGAGACTGTGAAAACACCACGCCGTCGATCTTTGCCCGCAGCGCGATCCGGCGATCAGCGGCAACCCGGGACTGCTCGAAACGGCGACCAACGAGGATGTAGACGACTACCGCCAGTCCGAGGCCGATCAGGATCTCATCGACCACCGGCAACGGATCGCGTACCACCAGGGAGAGAAAGAGGTACACCACGAGAAACACGGCGGAAGCCGCAAGAAATCTCGGAATGAACCGGCGTTCATTGATCCACCCCCGAACGTCGTCCTCGATACGTCGGTACAGATCGTTCCGGAGCTGTGTCAGTGACTCAACGCGGGGCTCGACACCGTACCGCCCGACAACCTCGGTCGAACGGTCAATATCGAGAGTACTTCCCGTCTTTCTGAAGGGGTGCAGAAAAAACGAGGTTCCGTCGCTTCGTCGCAGGTGGTAGATCGTAATCGCCACGGCGATTCTGCCTTACTCGGAGACGCGGTGAGCACGGTCCGGCGTGAATGCGGGAATACACACCGACCAGTATACCGCCTCTTCGTCAAAGGGGTTGGAATACTGGACGGTACTCCCCTTCGAAACGAGAAGGCTCTCGCCGGGACCCACTTCAATCGTCGTACCGTCCACAACGACGCGCTTTCGCCCGCTCACCATCAAGGTGTATTCGTCGAAATCGGGACGTTGTGGCGGCTCGGACCATCCCGGAGGGGCTACCATACGGGCAACACTTACGTCCTCATCGGTTGCTGATGCGTGGCCGAAGTGCTCATCGATAACCTTACCGTCGTCGGTAGGCACTCGAAACGGTGCGTTCTGATGAAGAAAACTCATACCCATATAGTACTTACGATACGCCCTTGTGTCATCGTTGGATTCTCCGTACCTTACAGGCAGTATGTTTCGGTATGAACAGATTCCGAAGGACACCTTCGTCGTTCCCTCGGCACGACCGGTCTTTCTCGAGGGAGATCGACAGGATGCGGCGGTGCTCTTTCTTCACGGGTACACCGGTCAGAGCGCTGATTTTCTCTTTCTCGCCCAGCGGCTCAACGCTCTCGGGCTTACGGTTCACGTCCCGCGTTTACCCGGTCACGGGACCAACCGGAACGACTTTCGCCGAACAGGGTGGCGGGACTGGCTCCGCCGAAGCATCGATGCTTACCTCGATCTTCGAAGTCGGTACGGGGAGATCTATCTCGGCGGGCTTTCGATGGGAGGACTCCTCGCGATCATTCTTGCGGCACAGTTTCCCGTCGCCCGCCTCGCCCTGTTTGCACCCGCCCTCGCGGTGGCTCATCCGATGATTCGCTGGACTCCGATTCTGAGATACCTGGTGCCACCCTTTTCAGTTTCTCCGAAAGAGGAGTATGACGATCCGGGACTCCAGCATCTCGCGGTTCACTACTGGAATGAACGACGTCCTGTTCAGATCGCGTCGGTCCAGCGTCTGATCACGATCGCGAGACACTCCCTTCACGAAATAACCGCCCCGGTACTCACAATCGTCTCTGAAGCGGATCAGACCGTTCCCTCCCTCGCGGCAGATCTCGTGGAGCACCGCGTTCGTTCCGAAATCCTGAGAACGGTACGGCTGGAACGGTCGGGACACGTAGTGACCGCCGGGATCGAAAAGGAACGCGTCGCTACCGAGATTATTCGCTGGTTCGTTCCCGCATCGGACTTTCGTCCGGATGAGGGTTATCCGAACGACGACGATACACAGTCAAACAACCCCGGTTAGAAGCCGATATTTCGAATATGAACCGATTCTTCCTGTCAATCGCGTGTGTCGTCGTGATCGTTTCCGGAGTTTCCGCATCACCGGTGGAGCGGACGATTATCAACGGAGAGAACCTTCCCCTGCGGTACGTTTTCGTTCCCCGGTCGGACCTGTCGTTGATCGGTTTCGGGAGCGGCGAATCCCCCGACCGGGAAGACCTCATCGCTCTTCTCGCGGAGCATGGTGACCGCCTGCAACAGGTCGCACCGGGGGGTATGTGGCGTATCTCCGGCGATCCGGGGATCCTGGTCGGGATGTATTCGGGAGGCGCTTCGGGGTTACGAAACCGGCTGATCTTTCGTCGCATCGACGCGGGGATCTCTCCGATCACGATCGGCCGGGACGACACGCCGCTTGGCCGCGACGAAGCGACCCTGGAAGCCTGGGAGGTTCCCGGGGAATCGGAGCCGGTGATCCTTGACGGACTGGATGACGAGTGGCGATCGGTCGAAACGGTCGCTCGATACGGCGCGATGGACGCTCCGGCACGGGTTGAGCATACCGGTCGGGGAGGGGAGATCCCCCTCGAAGAGACAACGCGGTGGCGCGTCGGAGGCACGGGAATCAGGGAGATCGCGTCGTTTCTCGGCGAACGATGGTGGTACGTCGCGGTGAACACGACCGAAGCGATCGATGCCGGCACCTTTTACCACGCCCGGCTCTACCCCGATCGCGGAATTGCATCGTCAGCGGGACAGGTGGTGATCCCCGTAGAAGATCGGAGCGGACCGGTAGTGTTTTCCGCGTCCTCCGGCAGGGTAACACTCGTCGGGCAATACGTGCGGCGAGGCACCTTTCTCGAAGCGGCGATCGATCGTAATACCTTCGAAGAACTGATGCCCTTCGCCTTCGACAGCGAATGGTCGATCGATATCGCCGTCTCAGCGCCGGTCTCCGACGGCAGGGAACACTTCACCGTTTCAACCGTTTTTCTCAACGAGATTCCCCGGACGGCACCTGCAGAATAGATGCGCCGTTTTTTCTGTGAGAACTGCGGCGAAGAGGTCGATGAGTCCGCGGATCTTTGTCCCTACTGCGGGGCGATCTTTCAGGCGATCAAGTGCCCCCGGTGCGGATACCGTGGCAAGCTCCACGAGTTCCGGAAAGGATGCCCGTCCTGTGGTTTTCTCGGCGAAGAGCACGTCCGGGAGACCGCACCATCCGCGATAGATACCGTCTCCCCGTCGATACCTCATCGGGAACGTCGGTTCGCGATCAGGAGAGAGACACCATGGTGGCTGTTCTGGCTGGTACTCCTGTTCATGGTCGTCGCCTTTGCGGGTACGGCGATCCTGTATATGGCGCTGTAACCGCTGCCGTTACCCGGCTGGTATGTCGGCGGTAACGAAGCTCACCGGAGATCGAGTTCAAATCCAACGCCGAGCTCACCGCCGATACGGAGCGTCTCGTCCCGGCGTTCGCCGTTTACCGAGAGAAAAAGGCGGAACGGTCCTCCTTCGGGGCGACCGATCAGATCGATTGAATACCGCTCGAGGGGTATCTCTCGCCTGTTGCGGCCGGTCAGTGCCACCGACGCACTCCCACCAAGGTACACCGCATCCCGATACGCCGCGATCGTAGTACCGACGACGGGTACCGTGTCTCCAGGGACCGCTCCGACGGAATTCGGCGGTCTGAACGGCAGGTACACCCCCGGCGCGACAACGAGTGATACGGTCCATCTGGAGGAGACGACGCGGCGCGTAACGAAGGGAATATCCCCGTGTATGACGAGGGTTCCCTCGTCGTCGGCGGTATCGTCGGTGTCGGTTGAATCGGCATCCACCGGGGGCGTCGTTTCGTCGTAGCCGCCGGTAACGGTCACCGCCGCAGCGAGATGCCGACCGATTGGAAACGCCGTAGTACCGAGTGTTGCAGAAGCACGTGCCGTCGGTTTCTCCCTCGCCGCATCTCCTTCGACGCCTCCGGTCAAGGCGATAAAGAGGAAGTCGACAGGCGCAGCGGCGACGCGAAATGTAAGAGGAATCCCCGTACGTGACCGGGTACCGCAGGTTGCGGCGACTCCACTGCCGACCTGGACAACGAGGTCCCGGATCGATTCCGGTGCGGGGAGAGGTACGCTTCCCGTTCCGTATCCCGCCGCGCCGAGGGGCACCGGATAGAAGAGGGATCGATCGTGGATCTCTACCGTCCGAACGAATACCTCCGGTCTAGCGCCTTCTGCGGTGAGGGTGATAACAAGCCGGTACGTTCCCGGCGGCGCCGGTACACCGGAATCGATCGTTCCCGGCCAGGTGATCTCCGTCGTCCGGGAGGTGATACGCCGGGTGTCGCGATACGCCGGGGGCGGGTCTTCCTCTTGCTCCGCTCCATCGTCGGCACCGAAAGCGTCAACGGCGATAACGACAAGATCGACGGCCGCGGGACGCGCAGTCTCGATACGGATCGGGACGGGATTCGTCACTACACGATCACGAGTTCCAACGTCGACGGAACCGCCGATCGTCGCTTCCCTCTCCAGCACTACCGGCACCTCTACCGTCCCGAATACGGGGGTATCTGCAGGCGCCGGACGCTCCCGTCGGAGATCGTCGGCACCGGAGCGGTCGGCGTCGGCCGATTCGATCTCCGCCGGCTCTATCTCGGGCACCGCAACGTCTACAGTTGTCGGGGTATACCCGAACGCGCGGACCCGAACCCGATAGCGTCCCGGTCTGAGTTCGATCGATTCGGTGCGCCGCCACCGTCCGTTAAGATAGATCTCCAGAGGTTCCTCGGTATCTCCGAGAAACCGGACCAGCCGCAGGGCGGGACGAAGCTCATACTCGCGGGTAACCTCGGTACCGGCAGGAAGGTCGATCCATTCCCGGAGTGGAAGATACCCCGGGGCTCTGATTTCGATCTTGTGACGACCCGGACGAAGAGGGTAGTCCACCCGGGGCGTCGCGCCGATCTCGCGATTATCGATGATGACCGACGCGCCGGCGGGGTTCGACCGGAGAGTTACCGTGCTTTCGAGAAAGAGGGTGTCACCGCTCTCGGGAACCGTCTCTCCATACAGGGACGGCGTCACCGCAAGCACCGGGAGCAGGATCAGAAAAATCGAGTTGAAGGAGTACCTCCATCGTATAAGGCGCGGCAGACGCGCTCCGTCGCGAGCCATTCCGTTCAGTATAGCCAATACGCTACTATGCCGATAGGTAGAAGTAATGAAACGTGTCTTCATCCTGGCCATGATCGTTGCCGCGGCATGTATCAATCTGGTCGGCGCTCAGGACAACGGGGTTTCCCTCCGCCGCGGATTTCGGGACGTTGAACTCGGTGCCTCCTTCGATGTCACCGAATCGGCCCTGATCCGGGACCCGGCGTTTCAGTATCGCGGTCGCCCGGATATAACGATGGCGCTCTCCGACCGTGAACGCGTCATAGACACCCGCGGTCGCGTGTATATGGAACGAGGGGTGTTCTCCTTCCACGACAACCGTCTCTTCTCGATATCTCTCTACCTCTCCCGCCGGCGTCTCGACTATTTTCAGCTCTTCGATCAGCTTCGTGAACGCTACGGTGATCCCCGGGATCTCGATCCGGAACGGGCGATCTGGGAGGATGGAACGACCAGAATCGAACTGGAACGGCCGCTGACGGTCAGATACCTCGACCTCGCAATGTTCGAGGAGCGTCGCGACCGGGCCGAGACGGCGGAGGCCCTCGAAGAGGTCACTCGGGAACAGTTTCTGGAGGAATTCTGAATGGGTCGATATGCGGGACTCCTGCTGCTTCTGCTGTTCGGATGTACCGCCGCTACTGAAGAGCCTGCGGCGACCGTCGATCTACCCGTCGGGAACCATACCTTCACCGTCGAAATCGCCGACGACGAGGATGAACGCGCCCGGGGGTTGATGTCTCGGGACTCCCTGCCGGAAGACGGCGGGATGCTCTTCGTGTTTCCCTCCGCAAAACCCCGCAGTTTCTGGATGAAGAACACACGGATCCCCCTTTCGATCGCGTATATCAACTCGAGGGGGGAGATCCTTGAGATCTATCCGATGGAACCCCTTTCGACGGACCCTGTTCCTTCCCGATACCCGGCGCAGTACGCTCTCGAGGTGAGGCAGGGCCGTTTCGGGGAGGTCGGCGTGACCGTCGGCGATACGATCGACCTCACCGCTCTGCCGAGATGGGTGGATCCCCGGTAGCAGTTACACCCCTCTCAAGTAACGGTGCTACCGGTCTTCCCCCGATTCGAACGGTTCGAACCCGGGGGGCGCTTCGGGGTCTTCCGTCGGAGTTGTCAGCATTTCGATCCGCCGTTCCATCTGTTGCAGCTCCTCTTCCAGTTTCCGGGAGAGTCCGACACCCTCTTCAAACAGTTTCGTCGCATCGTCGATCGAGAGTTCGCCGCTCCGCAACCGTTCTCCGATCTCTTCAAGGCGCTTCAATCGCTCTTCAAAGTCTTGCATCCTCTTTCCTCTCAACCCGAATCATACCGTCCCGAAACTGGATGCGGAGGTACTCCCCTGTCGTCGAGTCCGCAGCTGAGGAGACGATCTCCTCCGTTGCGTCACGACGAACGAGGGCGTACCCGCGCTCAAGGGGCTCATAGGGGGACCGTGAACTCAGACGTTCCGCCGCGAGTTGGTACCGGTGACGCATAGCGATAAGGCGTCGGGAGACGCCGTCGCTCAGCGCGCTCTTTGCTTCATCCAGACGCTGATACCACGGTTGAACGTAGTTCCTGAAGCGGTACCGAATCTCGCGTTCGTTCATCCCCGCGAGTCGTCGCCGGAGCGCCTCCAGCGTTCGACGGTAGGAGCGAACGATATCCTCTCGATTCCGGCGTACTCCGTCGAGAACCTCGCTGTCCGGTAACGAAACGAGTTCCGCGGCGGCGGATGGTGTCGGCGCCCGGAGGTCTGCCGCGTAGTCGCTCAACGCCCAGTCCGTCTCATGACCGACGGCGGAAATAACCGGAACCTTCGACGCGGCTATCGCGCGGATCACCGCCTCATCGCTGAATGGAAGGAGATCTTCGAGAGATCCCCCGCCGCGTCCGACGATTATCGCCTCTCCGAGACGATGGTGCGACGCGTAGGTGATCCCCCGGGCGATCCTGTCACCCGCTCCGTCCCCCTGGACGGGTACCGGTACAACCCGAATCACGATGCGAGCCCTCCGTCGCCGGAGGACCTGAATGATATCTCTGATCGCAGCTCCCGTCGGTGACGTGACCACCGCGACGGTACGGGGAAACGGTGGAATCCGCAGCTCCCGTTGAAACAGCCCCGCTGCCGCAAGGCGTTCCTTTCGTTCCTCCAGGAGCGCCAGAATTCTTCCCCGACCGGCGGGGCGAAGTGCCTGGGCGATCAACTGGTAGGATCCTCGAGGCGGATATACGCTGATCGAACCGAATACCTCGACGTTGTCCCCGTCACGGGGCATCACCTGCGCGTTTCGATGACTCCCCCGAAACATCGCGCACGATAACAACGCCTCCGCGTCGCGGAGGGAGAAATACCAGTGGCCGCTCGACGCTGCCTTGAAATTCGAGACCTCTCCGGCGACGACGATAGCCGAAAAGGATCGTTCCAGGTTGTCTTTAATCAGCCCGGTGATCTCGGACACCGCGAAAACCGGTGCCGCCGGTTCGTCTGTAACAGACATCGTTCCATGCTACCGCTACCTCATGACACGCTCAAGCCCTGTCGATACAGTAAGTACATGGACCGTATCGTCGTAGCCGGCTTTACCGTGACACCGTACCTTACCACCGCCTTTTCCGACGGCACCACGCCGATAGGACGGATCATCGCCAGCATCTCGGAAATCGCCTCCCGGTTGCAGCTCGATTCGGACGTTACCCTCATAACCGCACCGCTCTCCGATGACGAGGCGAACATCCTTCGTACGCTGCCTCTTCCCGCCGGGTGGACACATCTGTCCGCCCCGGATCGGACCGCCTCGGCGGTCTACCGGCGGCTGGACGAATCGCTGCCCCGAGAGACGGATCACCTTCTGTTCTTCCGGATCGACGCCCCCCTCGTGGACCCGTACCTGACGGAGCGGTTGTACCGGCTTCAACACGATTCGTGGTGTGACTACACCTTTGCCGACGGGTATCCGACGGGACAAACGCCGGAGATACTTCGTCGGGAGCTGCTCCCGGTCCTTATCGATCTCTCGGAAGGAACGGATCTCTCCTGGAAGAGTGGCGTCCTCTTCGACACGCTGCAGAAAGACATCAACGCCTTCGATATCGAGACCGAGGCGGCGCCGGAGGACTATGCGATACTTCGGGCAAGTTTTACCGTCGATACTCGCCGGAACTATCTCCTCTGTCGCCGAGTCGTCGAAAAGGGCGACACAGCCGCCGCCCATCGGGAGATACTCCTGAAAGAGCCTCATGTTCTCCGTGTCCTTCCGGCGTACTACTACGTGCAGATCACAACCGAGATGTCCCAGGTTCCCACCTACACACCGTGGAACGATTCCCGATGGGCTCCTGCATCGCCGGGAGCCGGCGTGCATATGCCTGTCCCGCTGTGGACCCGCGTGCTCGACGAAATCGCGGAGGCAACTCCCGAAGCGGTCGTCGCGATCGGATACCGGGGAGAACCGGCCCTCCATCCTCAGCTTCCGCGTCTGATCCTTGATGCCGAGAAGCATCCGGGCTTGCGCCTCTATATCGAAACCTCCGGTATCGGATGGTCGACGGAGGTGTTTCAGGCGGTAACGAGGAGCAAGTCTGTTGATGCGGTGATCGTGGAACTCGATTCGCCGGACCCGTCGACGTACCGCAAGCTGCGGGGAGACGGTATGGATGAGGCGATCGCGTGTGTCGAAGAGTTGCGTCGTCTCGTCCCCGGAAAGGTCTACGTCCAGGCGACGCGGATGCCCGATAACGAATGGGAGCTTCAGGAATTCTACAAATCATGGACCGCGGTTCCCGGAGTAACCGTGATTATTCAGAAATACAACGCCTTCGCACAGCGCCTGCCGGATCGAAGGGTAGCGGACTTGTCACCCTTACACCGCATGCCCTGTCGACACCTCGAACGTGACATGGTTATTCTGGTTGACGGGAGCGTGCCCCGGTGCCATCAGGATATCGATGGAGAGGAGATTCGTGGTTCCCTCGCTGATCAGAGCGTGTCGGCGATCTGGTCCCGGGGAGCATCCGATTATCTCAACCATATCCGCGGTGAGTATCCCGCGATGTGTGCCGTATGTGATGAGTACTATACCTTCAACGCCTGACAGCTATCCCTCTCATACGGTCGTCGGTACCGCTCCTGAAGTCCCGGGAGGCACCGCCGTGATCCTCCTGAACAGAAGCTCCCGTCTGCTCCGTCGTGATCTCCTGGCGGACCTTGTCGACCGCGGTTTTCGGGAGGTCGTCTCGGTAGAGACGAGCGAACGGTCGTACACGGTAGAATCTCTGAGCCGCGAGTTTCCCCAGGCACGATTCATCCTGACGGAAGGGTCCGTAACGATCGGTGAGGCGATCAATCTGGCGAACCATTACGTTCACAGCGAGTACGCCCTGGTGCTGTGGTCGACGATGGGCGTTCCCCAGAACCTGGAAAAAGGGGTGGAGCTCCTGCAGAATCGTCCCGCCCGGGTGTGCGTCGCACCGCTTCTCCGGGGTGAGCGAGGCGAAGCGTTACCGACGGTGCAGGCGCCGGCACTGCATCGAAAGGCGCTCAGGATCATCCCGATTCCCCTTCGCGGTGACGGCGGGTTTACGATTTTCCCTTACGATTACGTCGCCGTTCATCACGTCGAACGCTTTCGTCGGGTAGGCGGGTACGACCCCCGGATCCCCCATCCCTTCTGGCAGAAACTCGACTTCGGGTTTCGGATTCATCTGTGGGGGGGAGACATCCCAGTCGCGCCGACGATGCGGATATCCTACAAGAGCATGCCTGAACCGGAGGATCAGACGATCAACGAGAGTTACGCGCGCTTTTACGCGAAGAGTCTCGCGGTCAAGCTGACGTCCCAGGGAGCGGCAATTCCTCCCCTGGCGGCGCTGGGTTTTGCCCTTCGGTCCGGAATCGGCTTTTCCGCGGCGATCCGCCTCTTTCAGGACGCAAAAGTCTGGGTTGCTGCACACCAGCACAGTTTCCGGGTCGATCCCCGGGACCTGGTTGAACGATGGAGTGTGGACCATGAATAGTTCGGCGGTATTTATCCAGGTACGCCTATCATCGCAACGGCTTCCGGGGAAGGCGCTTCTCCCTCTTGCGGGATACAGCGTGATCACCCACACGATGCGAGCCCTTGCGGAACTCCCGGTGGATCACTACGTTCTCCTTACCGACGGGGAGAGCGCTCCGCGACTTCGCGAGGAGGCGGCGAGTAGCGGTTACCAGGTGTTTGTCGGGGACCCCGACGATGTTCTGTACCGATACGTCGCCGCGGCGCGACACTACGACGTCGCCCAGATCATACGAGCCACGGGCGATAATCCCCTCACCAGCTCTACGATGGCGAGGCAGGCGATGCAGCTCCAGGAGAGTACCGACGCCGACTACGCGGGTATTACCGGTACGCCCTACGGAACCGGTGTAGAGGTGGTGAAGACCGCCGCTCTCGCAGACCTTCACAGCCTGACCACCGACGGATACGACCGGGAGCACGTCACGCCGGGTCTGTACCGCCGTCAGGATCGGTACACGATCGTGACACGCCCGGCTCCCGCTGCGCTGCAGTTACCGGAGATGCGGGTAACCCTTGATACCGTCGAGGATTACCACTACATTGCTGGGATCTATCGCGATCTCTATCGGGGAAAACCGATCGGGATCGCGGAACTGATAGCGTATGGGCAACGACAGCACGTTCACAGCGCATAAAAAAACCCTCATCCTGGCGGAACATCGCGTCGGGCATGGCAGCGGACACCTCCACCGGTGCGCCCGTCTCGCACCACGCCTGGAGGGCGAGGTCGACTGGTGTCTTCCCGAGAACCCCGGGGCGGGGCACTACCGGCGCGACGAAGCGCTCGCGATGATCGGCGATCCGAATCTCCCCGTCCGGTGGGTCGACGAGCCGGAGGGTCCCTACGATCTCGTCATACTGGATCGTCGCAGTGCGTCCCTTGCGGAGTTGAAGCAATTGCCCGTCGAAAACGGGATCGTAATCGGCATCGATCTCGCCGGAGAGGCGCGGAACTACTGTTCCTATCTGATCGATGCCCTCGAAACACCCCCCGGTATGGAACGGCCCAACGTTGCCGACGCCGGGTTACTGCATCTTCCGAACCGCACGCGAACCGAATGGCCCCGGGAGGCCCGGCGGATACTGGTCGCCTTCGGCGGAGAATCGAGCGAAGCCGGCGCCGATTTTGCGGCGGAGCTCACCGCCATGGTGGAAGCGGAAGTGTTTCTTGTGTCCCGTGAACCGATGCAGACGTCGGAGGGAGTCACCCTCGTTGAGGCGCGAGGAGACCTTCCGGAAAAGCTTGCCGATTTTGATCTGGTAATTACCCACTACGGGTTGACGCCGTACGAGGCGATCTGGGCGAGGGTCCCGGTACTGCTCAGAAACCCCGGGAAGTACCACTCCATCCTGAGCCGCGCGGCGGGGTTCACCGAGATCGGATCGGTGGCCGACGTGACGCGACAGATCCGCGAGTTTGATACTTTGTGCACGCGGTGCGAACGAATTCGCCCGAGAGGTTCCACGGATATCGCTGCCCTTATCAACGAGATCGTTGTTCCCGGACAACTCACGCCACCTACCGGAGGCGACCGCTGGCAGAAGGCGCTTCACCGATACGGCGAACGGACGTTCTTCACGAACGAGAGGGACGACGTGGTCTACATGCACAGCTTCCGGGGTACGACCGTCGATTACGACCACGACTATTTCTTTTCCGAATATGCGAGACAGTACGGGAAGACCTATCTAGAAGACTTTCCGCACATTGTCGAGACCGGTCGCCGCCGCGCGGGTGATATCCGCCACGTATTGAGTCGGCGCGCCCACCGTTCCGGCACGGAATACACCCCGCGCCTCCTCGATATCGGATGCGCATACGGTCCGTTTCTCAAGGCGGCCTCGGATGCGGGGTTCTCGGCAACCGGAATCGACATCGCCTGCGAAGCGACGCAGTACGTCGAGAAGGAACTCGGTATTCCCGCGATCTGCGGCGATATCCGGACTCTCGATTCCAGCCGGCTCAGCGGTCCGTTCGACGTCGTTACGATGTGGTACGTGATCG
>JBKHFT010000035.1:0-24987 GCA_046540055.1 Alkalispirochaeta sp. | reverse complement strand
TGTTGCCGCTATCCGGGTCGCGGTCAGGCCGGAGGGGGCACTCCGGGAGGATCTGGTGTCCGCCGTGGCGATCCTCCGGGGGCTGGGGCGGTTGATCGCGCTGTCGGTGGCGCTCTACAGCGTGATCGGACTGATCGCGATTATTTTCAACATCGATCCCGGCGGCGCCGACAGGGTGTACACGATCGGTCGCGGCGTCGCAACGGTGATCGCCCACGTTCTGTACGCGCTGATCATGCAGGCGGTGGTCGTCCAGCCGTTGATCATTCGGGTAGAACGGGTGATGCCGTAGCACTCGATCACCGGTGTTGTGAATCCCGGGTTCTTTCGCAATACTGGCGATATGGAAACACGGGAACGTACCGCGAACGAACGGTGGGGAGAGCTCAGGGATCGTCTCGCCGATGTCCGGGGTGTGATCTCCGATATGGACGGGGTGATCTACCATGGGAACCGACTCCTCCCGGGGGCGAAGGCGTTCATCGAGTGGGTGCGGAGCGAGAATAAGCGCTTTCTCTTCCTGACCAACTCGAGTCGCCTCTCCCGGAAAGAGCTGCAGGCGAAGCTCTCCCGCCTCGGTATCGATGTCGGTGCCGATAACTTCTACACCAGCGCCCTCGCGACGGCGGGGTACCTCGCAAGCCAGAAACCTCACGGTAGCGCCTACGTCCTCGGAGACACAGGGCTGACAAACGCCCTCTACGACGTCGGATACACGATGAACGAGGTGGACCCTGATTACGTCGTGGTCGGGGAGACCCGCAGTTACAGTTACGAACAGATCGAGAAAGCGATTCAACTCGTCTTCAACGGCGCGAAGCTCGTCGGGACAAACCCGGACATCTCTGGACCCGGAGAAAACGGGATCGTTCCCGCCTGTGGAGCCCTCACGAAACCGATCGAACTGGTGACGGGAGTTACCGCGTACTACGTGGGAAAACCGAACCCCCTCATGATGCGGCAGGCGATGAAACGTATCGAGTGTCACCGGGAGGAGACGCTCATCGTCGGTGACCGGATGGATACGGATATCATCGCCGGGATCGAGAGCGAGATAAACACGGTGCTGGTGTTGACCGGCGTTACCGGTGAGGACGAGCTGCGCCGGTTCGGCTACCAGCCCGACTACATCCTGGAGCACATCGGGCGGTTCGCGGAGCTCTGATGCCGAAGATAAAAAAACCGACCCCCGCAAGAGGGTCGGTTTACGCTGTGCCGCCGAACGGAATCGAACCGTTGACACGAGGATTTTCAGTCCTCTGCTCTACCGACTGAGCTACAGCGGCACGTTTCGTATGAACAATTTTCTAACAGAAATCCCCGGGACGTGTCAACAGGCGGTTTCGACACCTACCCCCGGATCGCCAGCTCCCCGAGGTGACTGGTGCGGTTCAGGAAGTGCATCACCTTGTACGACCCGGTGAACTCGATCTTTGCGACGCCGCTGTTGTAGATACGCATCCGATTCTGTGACAGGACCTCCGCCGGGATCTGGAATAGCCGTCCCAGGAAGAAGCCGCTGAAGTGGGCGTGGGACACGAACGCGACCGCTTCGCTTCCGGGAGGAAACGTATGCGTCAGGAACCGGATCGTTTCATCGACCCGCCGGAGCAAGTCGGCTTTCGTCTCCCCCTGCAGATCCGACGCCCACCCGCGATCGTCCCGGATCGAATCGGGGAGCGTAGCGTCCGGGACGATCGTCCGGATCTCCGCCCCTGTGAGGCCCGGATCATCATAGAGGTTGCCGTACTCGCACAACCCGGGGAGGACGTGCATCGCCGAGCCACACGGGGCGGCGATCTCCCTGGCGGTTTCGAGGGTTCTTCGAGCGGGACTGGTGAAGATCGTTCGGGGCGGCGTTTCTTCGAGGCCGTGTCGGTCGAGTCCGGCGAGCCATCGCCCGGTTCGACGCGCCTGTTCGATCCCCGTTTCCGTGAGGTGAGAGTCGTGGCTCCCGGTGGAGCCGTCGTTTTCGCCGGATTGTCCGTGACGAATGAGATACAGGATCATCGGTGTTCCTTTCTGCGTTGTGTCTGATCGGATATGGGCAAGAGTATGGCCGATTCGGACAGAAATGTTTACACCCTCTGT
This sequence comes from Alkalispirochaeta sp., assembly GCA_046540055.1. Taxonomy (GTDB): domain Bacteria; phylum Spirochaetota; class Spirochaetia; order DSM-27196; family Alkalispirochaetaceae; genus Alkalispirochaeta. The sequence goes on along the minus strand of JBKHFT010000035.1, from coordinate 22,896 downwards.
TGACCCCGAGGGAAGGGGTGCCGCATCATATCGATGTGAGTGACAGCAACCGTCGCGCCGTTGATGCGTACAAGCGTGCCCAGGGGCTTCTCAAAGCGGTGGATTCCAACGGTAACGCCGCCGGGACCAAAGGGAAAGAGTCCGGGCGTCCCGTGTCGGACGCCGCCGGGGGGCGGTCGGGACGATCGGCATCGAAGGAGGCTTCGGACGCCTCTCGATCCACTACCCCTTCCTCCGGGACCCCCGCGACCGCAGCCCTTGCCGCCCGGGGAAACGTGACCGACATCGCGCGGTATCTTGCGCTCATCGGCCGCGAAGAGGCGGCGGCGGTTCTTCGGCATCTCCCGGAGGACGAGGCTCAGCGGATACTCGATACGATGGCGCACCTCCCGCCGATCTCCCGCCGAGAAGCGCTCCGGGTGCTGGGGCGGTTCCACGCGGCGATTCCCGTACCCGGGGGAGAGACGCGGGTCGGCCCCGAGGCGGCGCGGGAGATCCTCGTTCGCGCTTTCGGTCCCGCCGATGGGGATCGCCGCTTCTACGAGATCCTCCCCGATGAACGGCCTGCGCGCTTCGCGTTTCTCGCCGAGGCGGAGGGACGGCAGCTCTCGATGCTGATCAGGAACGAGAGCGCCGCAACGCTGGCGATTATCTGTTCCAACATGCCGAAGCCCGCCGCGGGGCGTCTCCTTGCCGCCCTCGAAGGGGAACAGCGGACCGCGGTGATCCGCCGCATCGCAGGGATCGGCCCCGTGGCGCCGGAGGCGCTGGACGCGATCGAGTCGACCCTGCGACGGCGTCTGGAGTCGATCCAGCGACCCGAGACGGAGGAGATCGACGGTGAGGCGAAGCTCGCCGAGATCCTCCGGTACATGGATCTGACCAGCAGCGATCATATTCTGCACGACCTTGGTGAGAACGATGCCGATCTGGAGGAGCATATCCGGGCGCAACTCAACTCACCGGAAGACCTGCTCTACATGACCAACCGGGACGTCCAGAAGATCCTCCAGCGGGTGGACGATGTGGATATCGCGGTTCTTATGAAGGGGAAATCGCCGGATGTTGTCTCGCGGATCACCGAAAACCTCAGCGAACGACGCCGTGAGATGGTGCAGATGCACCGGGAGACCCTCGGTCCGATGCGACGGCGCGACGTCGACCGCGTTACGTCGGACTTCATGAACCTCGTCCGGGAGATGGCCCTCGCCGGCGATGTGGTGGTTCGTGTTCCCGGCAGCGACGAGTGGGTGGAATGAGGCGCTACGACATCGCCCTCTCGTACCTCTTTCTGCTCCCGTCCGTGGTTGGTGTGGCGGGACTGCATCGGTTCTACCTGGGCAAGCCACTGACGGGCATGCTCTACCTCGTTACCCTCGGGTTCGTCGGTATCGGCACCATCTACGACGCCCTGACGATGCCGCGTCTCGTTCGCCGGGCACGCAACCGGGAGCGTCTCGCCCGCATTCTCGACGGAGAAATCCCCGGTTCGGACGACCTCGATGCCCGGTACCCTGGAGAGGGGGCGCGGTCGTTCCGCCTCGGTGGCGTCTCGCAGTCGGCGCCGGCCCGGGACTCAGGGCACGGTCGCGACCACTCCCGCTTCCTCCGTCCCCGGCTGGCCCTGGAGCGAACGATTCTCGTTGCCGCCGAGGAGCGTCACGGCATCGTGACCCCCGGGCGGATCGCGATAGCCGGGGGCGTTTCGGTAGAACGCGCCCGGACCGCCCTCGATCGTCTGGTCCGGCTGGGATTCGCCGACGCCGTCGTCTCCTCCGACGGGGGCGTTTTCTACGTGTTCCCCGAGTTTGTCGACGAGGACGGGCGGAATCACCTCGATTCGTTGACCTGAGGACGCTGTTTTTCTATCATATGCGGACTATGACAGCCCGCGAACTACGCAACAAGTATATCGAGTTCTTCAAGCAACACGATCACGCCGAGATCTCCGGCAAATCACTGATTCCCGAAAACGACCCGACCGTCCTTTTCACGACGGCAGGAATGCATCCCCTCGTTCCGTATATCCTCGGGGAACCGCACCCCGCGGGGGAGCGTCTCGTCAACGTCCAGAAGTGTATCAGGACCGGAGATATCGACGAGGTCGGTGACACCAGTCACCTTACTTTTTTTGAAATGCTCGGGAACTGGTCCCTCGGCGACTATTTCAAAGAGGGGGCGATCAAGATGAGCTGGGAGTTTCTTACCGGCGAGCAGTGGCTCGGGATCGACCCGGACCGGATCTCGGTCACCGTTTTCGCCGGGGACGGCGACGTACCACGGGACGACGATAGCGCCGCGGTCTGGGAAGAGGTCGGGATACCCCGGGAGCGGATCTATTATCTCGGTCGCGGTGATAACTGGTGGGGTCCCGCGGGTCAGACCGGTCCCTGCGGGCCCGACTCGGAGATGTTCATCGATACCGGCATTCCCGGGACGGCAGAGAGTCGTCCCGGTGTTTCCGACGGGAAGTACCTCGAGGTCTGGAACGACGTCTTCATGCAGTATAACAAGGACGCCGACGGCAACTACAACCCCCTGGCGCGGACCTGCGTCGATACCGGGATGGGGGTGGAGCGGACGATCGCGATCCTTCAGGGCAAAAAGTCGGTGTACGACACCGAAGTGTTTCAGCCGATTATCGGCAAGATCGAAGAACTCACCGGTCTTACCTACGGCGACAACGAGGACCGGGACCGGTCGATGCGGATCATCGCCGATCACATCCGTACCGCCACCTTTGTGCTCGGTGACGAGAACCCGACTGCACCCTCCAACGTTGCCCAGGGATACGTCTTGCGGCGTCTGATCCGCCGGGCGATGCGCCACGGCCGGAAACTCGGGCTCGACGGGGAGTTCCTCGTGAAACCGGCGCAAGTGGTGATCGAGATTTACCAGGATCCCTACCGTCTTCTCGAGAAGCAGAAGGACTTTATCCTCGACGAACTCGCGAAGGAGGAGGAGCGCTTCCTCAAGGCGCTTCAGAACGGTGAGCGGGAGTTCGAGAAGATGCTTCCCAACCTCCAGAAGGGAAACAAGCGGGAGATTCCCGGTCGCCTGGCGTTCAAACTGTACGATACCTACGGGTTCCCCCTCGAGATCACCCAGGAACTCGCTGCCGAACACGACCTGACCGTCGACATCGAGGGCTTCGAGAAGGCTTTCGAGAAGCACCGGGAAAAATCGAAGCAGGACGCGAACCAGACGTTCAAGGGCGGTCTCGCCGACCACTCGGAGATGACCACCGCCCTCCACACCGCGACGCACCTGATGCACCAGGCGCTGCGGGACGTCCTCGGCGATCACGTGTCCCAGAAGGGAAGCAACATCACCCCCGAGCGGTTGCGATTCGACTTTTCCCACCCCGACAAGATGAGTCCCGAAGAGATCAAACGCGTCGAGGAGATCGTCAACGAGAAGATCAAGGCGGACCTGCCGGTTTCGATGAAGACGACGACCCTCGAGGACGCTCGCGCCGAGGGAGCTCTTGCGTTCTTCGGCGACCGCTACGACGAGGTGGTCAAGATGTACACGATCGGGGACTACTCGAAAGAGGTGTGCGGCGGTCCCCACGTGGACCATACGTCGGTACTTGGCCGGTTCCGGATCGTGAAGGAGCAGTCCTCCTCACAGGGTGTCCGGCGTATCAAGGCGGTCTTGGAGCGGTAAGGCCACGGGCCGTACCGACGCTGCGTCAACGTACGTGGCGGCCCCCCGGGGGTGCCGCCGCGATCGGGGCCGGGGATTCCACTCCCACCGTCATTGAGGCCCCCCGCGATCGGGGCCGGGGCTCCCGCCCCACACCACAACACCCCGATGCCGGTCAGGACAGTTCCGCTATTTTCCGCTGGATCGCCCGGGAGGCATGACGCACCGCGTTGGTGTGCCGGGCCAGCACTGCAAGGGCCTCGGGAATCTGACGCTGGTCTTCATAGCACCCCGCCAGTTCAAGAACCGCCCGGGAGTTCGCCGGATCCCTGTTGATGAGATCTTCCAGCGTCGCGATCGCATCTTCGTACCGCTTGCGAAAACGGTGGATGATCGCGAGGCCCAGGACCGCATATGAATCAAAGGCGATATTCAGAGCGCGGTGGTAATACTCCTCGGCATTATCGAGATCCCCCATATTCCGGTAGGCGTCGCCCGCCCGGGTAAGGATCACCTTGTTGTCCCCGTCAAGGCGGAGAAGGTGCTGCCAGTACTCGAGGGACCGCTCCGCCTGGTGGAGACCGCGATAACAGTCTGCGAGGCCGTAGAGGGCGTAGAAGTTGTCCGGGTCGCGCTTGATCGCCTCTTCGAAGTAGGGGATCCCCTGGGCGTAGGTCTTCAGTTTGCGGTGGCAGTTCCCGAGTGAGGTCAACACGCGGATATCTACCGCGTCTCCGCTCAGTTCGTACATCTGCTCCCAGTAGAAGCGCGCCTTTTCGTACTCCTTGAAGTCGTAGTGGAGGTGGCCGAGACCGATGAGAGCGTAGGCGTTGTTCTCTTCGATCTCCAGAACTTTCAGGTACAGTTCCCGGGAGCGCTCGAGGTTCCGCGCCTTACGGTACGCATCGGCAACACGAGTGAGAACGGTGACGTTCCTGTCGTCGTGCTGGGGATAGCGCTCCCAGTAATCCACCGCCTTGTTGTACATCTTGAGTTCACGGTAACTCTCGGCGAGGCCGAAGAGGGCGTAGTTGTTGTCCGGATGTCGTTCGAGACACCGGAGGTAGTAGGTCACCGCCTGATCGTAGCGGTGGAGGCGGCGCTCGAGATCTCCGAGTCCGACGAGACCGTAGTTGTTGTCCGGTTCGGTCTCGAGGATCTCTTCAAAACGCACCCGCGCCTCCTCAAGTTTGTTCTCTTTCAGGAGGTGGTACCCTTCCTGAGACAGTTCGGAGAGGTGCTCCGCAGGATCGTCGGGTACCTCCGGGCCAACCGGTGTCGTGTCCCGTTCTTCAGCGTGATCAGTACCCGCTTCGGTACGCTTGTCGTTTTCGTCAGCTTTCATCTTCGTGTAACCATTTTCGGACGATCAGGGCCATCTGTTCCGTCATCTCCTCGACCCGGCGACGGTCACCGGCGAGCCAGAACATCCGGAACGCCTCGAGGGGGGCCCCTGTGTCCATATAATAATTGCCCAGGCGCATCAAACCGTCGGAATACCGAACGGTTACGAATATTCTCTTCGCAGTCTCCAGGTTTCCCTGATTGTATAACTCGTTTCCTTTTCGAATCAGGGCGGCCCGTTTCGCTCGATCGATCGACTCGGAATCGGCGGGACCTACTTTCAAGAAACCCGTCGATGAGACGCCGACCGGATCGTTGGTATCCATACGCTCGCGGTATTATAACACTTTTCTGAGGTTTGAGACAAAAGCATCGACCGCTTTATACGAATACTTGTAAAACGCGGGGTTTGCAACGAGTTTCACCTCAGTTTCACCGAGAACCTCTTTCACTTCGAGATCGTGGGCGCGGAGGGTACTCCCTGTTTCGACGAGATCAACGATATACGGTGCGAGGCCCAGCACCGGCGCGAGTTCGACCGATCCGTTCAGTCGGATCACCGAGGCGGGGATACCGCGGGCGTGAAAAAAGTCACGCGCAAAGCGGGTGAACTTGCTTGCGACGGTGATCGAGGTCGCGTCGCGGTGATCGATCTCATCGTCCTTTCTGCCGGCCAGACAGATCCGTGTTTTCCCGAAGGGCATCGTCAGTAACTCGAAGAACTCGTAGCCGCTCTCGTATATCACGTCACTACCGCATATCCCGAGTCCGGCGATCCCGTGATGCACATACGTAGGAAGGTCGGTATTTTTTACGAGGATCGCCTTCAGTGACTCGCTCCGTTCGGTGGCAACAAGCCGGCGCTCCCCCAGTTCGAGGTGGTATCCGCACCGGTCCAGAAGGGCACTTGTTTTTTCAAAGAGGCGCCCTTTCGGCAGGGCGATCGTGATCGGCGTGTTCATTCGATGCGCCTCCTTCCGTCGCTGTAGCGCTCCGGTATCGAACGTGCGTCGACATCGGGATCGGGTGTCTCCTCTTCGACCATCGTCGCGGAGGGTAGTTTCCGGGGGAACATCGAGAACCCTACCGACGGGGCGTCGATGCCGAAGGCGCGGAGAAGGTGATCGTACCGGCCTCCCCGAAGGACGGGTGTATTTCCGGCGGGAAGGTATGCGGCGAATGCGATTCCGGTGTAGTACCCGTGGGATCCCAACTCGGAGAGATCGATACGGAAGATATCGCCCCCATCGGGGCGATCGACATTGCGGTTCTCACCGATCGCGAGCGCACCTTCAACGGTTGCCTGGAGGTACCGCACCGCACTCCGCGTTTCCGGCGTAAGGAGCGCGTCGATATCGTCGACGAGGGCGGCAAAATCGCCGGGAGAACCGATAAAGCGAAGGAGCTGCTGTATCGCATCAGGGAGGATCGATACGACGTGATCCGAGAACCGACGGTGCCGGACCGCGGTGATCAGTGACGTCCGCGCATCTTCCGGCACCAGCGGAAGCACGGTGTTGATAACATAGTGGGACCCGATATGGATAACGTGGTCGGATACACCGAGGGCGGTGAGAGACTCGATCGCGAGAACGAGGATCTCCCGGTCGCCGTCACTGCCGGGAACGCCAACCAGTTCAACACCGGCCTGCTGGAATTCGTTTCGGGAGATGTCGTGAATTTCTTCGGCGCGCACGATCTGCATGTCGTAATACCCGCGCATCGGGAGTTCCTCCGGCGTCAGGTGAAGGCCCAGCTGCTTTGCAAGAAACATCGTGGTATCCGAGCGGAGCATGAGGATCTCTCCCTGACGGTCGACGGCACGATACGTCTGACGAACGTCTTCATCGTTCAGGAGGGGACGGTACACTTCATAGTAATCGACGATCGGTGTGTCCACCGGCCGATAGCCCCAGGCCTCAAAGAGATCGGCGAGGCGACGGGTTATCCGTCGGTGTCGCGCGACCTCCTGGAGGTGCAGTGTCTCGGTTCCGGTGGGAAGACTCAGTCGCCTGTCTATCTGGCCCTTGTTCATGACCGGAGGATCGTATCAGGTTCTGCCGGGTATGTCATTCCGTCCCCGTTATCCGGTAGAAGTGGAGTCGGGAACCACCGTAGTCGCGTCGATCGTACTCCTCCAGCGCTCGCGGCACCTCCCCTCGGGGCTCGATCCGTTCCGGGATATCTTCGGCGGTCGGGGCGTGGAGCAGAACGAGAGTGCCCTCCGCCACGGTTCGACTTCCAGCGAGGCGTCTGAGTATGTCGGTCTTGTAGGGGTAGTCGAAGGGCGGGTCGAGGTACACCACATCGAAGGGGTTCCGGTTCCGCTGGATAAAGCGTTCCACCGGTTCGATCCGCAGGACCGGTGGTGGTGTCAGCCCCTCCAGATTCCGGAGGATCACCGACCGCTTCCCGCGATCCCGTTCGACGAGTACAACCGGCCGGGAACCACGGGACCACGCTTCGATTCCCACGAGGCCTGAGCCGCTGAAGAGATCGAGGAAGCTCATCTCTTCCAGGGATCCGAGAATCGAGAAGAGGGACTCCCGCATCCGGTCCATCGCGGGGCGGATCACCCCGGGAGGACAGACGATCGTTCGCCCCCTGATCGCTCCGCCGCTGATTCTCATCGGTCCTTCTCCTTGTTATCCTTCTCCGCGTCGTCCGTCCAACGGTGACCTTCGAACGCGAGACGCCGGGCGACTACGGCGTGCTCCGGGGCAACCAGATCGGGATCTCTCTCAATGATTTGTGCCACCCGACGGCGGGACGCGATCATCAGTTCCATATCCCGACGGATGTCGGCGAAGCGAAACTTGAGGAACCCCGCCTGTTTCGTCCCCGTCAGGTCTCCGGGGCCGCGGATGCGCAGGTCCTCTTCGGCGATGTGGAAGCCGTCGGTACTCCGGTAGAGTACCCGAAGGCGTTCTTTCGCGTCTTCCGTCAGCGGTTCCTGGTAGACAAGGATACAGTAGGACTGGTACGTCCCGCGTCCGACACGTCCGCGCAGCTGATGCAGGGCTGCAAGCCCGAAGAGCTCCGCGTGCTCGATGACGATACACGTCGCGTTCGGTACATCGACACCGACCTCGACCACGCTTGTCGCGACGAGGACGTCGATCTTCCCCTCTTTGAACTGCCGCATCGTTTCCGCACGTTCGTCGGTGTCGAGACGGGAGTGGGCAAGAGCCACGGTAAACGCCGAGAATCGGCGGTCCAGTTCCTCGGCCATCTCCCGTGCGCTTCTCAGGCCGCGAACACTACCCTCGTCGATCGCGGGGTATACGAAATACGCCTGCCGTCCCTTCTCGAGTTCCCGTCGGACGAACTCGTACACGCGCTCCTCGTTTCCCATTCGCGCGAGGTGCGTCTCGATCGATTTCCGGCCCGGCGGCATCGTAGTGATCGTACTGATCTCGCTGTCACCAAAGGCGGTGAGGGCGAGGGAGCGGGGAATCGGCGTCGCGCTCATGAGCAACACGTCCGGGGCGGTTCCCCGGGAGACGATCGCCTGACGCTGGGCCACACCGAAGCGATGCTGCTCGTCGATGATTACGACGCCGAGGTTGGCGTAGGTCATGCGGTCGCTGAACAACGCGTGGGTCCCGATCACCAGATCCACCGCTCCCTCGGAGACCGCCTCGGCGAGGGCGTGTTTCGCCGCTGGTCCCGTCGCCCCGATCGCGAGGGCGACGTGCACCCCGGCGGGCGCCAGGAGGGCCGCCGCGTTCCACGCGTGTTGCCGGGCGAGGAGTTCCGTCGGCACCATAAGCACCGCCTGTTCTCCCCGTTCGATCGCGTAAACCGCCGCAAGGAGGGCGACAAGGGTCTTTCCGGAGCCGACGTCGCCGTGAAGAAGCCGGTTCATCGGCCAGGGATGTTCCATGTCTCGCCGTATCTCATTGAGGACGTGTCGCTGGTCCTCGGTGAGGTCGAAGGGGAGAGCGGCAAGAATCGCGGCGGTGAGACGACGGGCAGGTTCCGGTCGTGGTCGTCGCACCGACCGGCGGCGCATCACGGCGCGGCGGGCAAGATCAAGCTGAAAGAAGAAGAGCTCTTCGTACCGAAGCCGACGCACGGCGGTATCGGCGTCGGTACCCCCCGGCTCGGGGTGGTGAATCCCGGCGATCGCGGACGCCGCTTCCGGGAGCTCCTCCGCCCGGCGAATCGCCTCCGGCAACGGATCTTCCACCCCGGGGAGATAGTCCCGGATCGCGTGGTCCACGAGATCCCTCAGAATCCGCTGGGTGATCCCCTCCGTCAACGGATAGACCGGTACGATCCCGGCGGGAGCCGGTTCGCCCGAGAGGCGTTCGGCGTCGAAGGATGTGCTCTGGATCTCGCCGTACCGGAGAGCGAACGTTCCGTAGACCAGGAGATCGCTTCCCACCGGAAAGGTCCTGGCGAGGAAATTGCGACCGAAACAGACGAGGGTTGCGGCGCCGGACTCATCGGCGATCGTGATCTTCAGCACCCGTGTCCGCCCCCGGGGAAAGTAGTCGTGGGCGACGACCCGGCCACGGACGAGGCCTTCTCCGTGAGCCGCGGCGGAGACGACGGTTCGAATCGTCGAGCGGTCTTCGTATCGGTTCGGAATGAGGGTCAGCAGATCGGCAATCGTTTCTACACCGAGCCGCGCGAGTACCTTCGCCCGGCCGGAGCCGACGTTACGGAGGTCTCGAACGTTCGTCGTGAGTTCCTCAAGGAGCACCGGCGGGCCCTGCGGTACCGCGACCCCCGTCAGAACGGGATCTGACGGATCAGCCCGACCAGTACGCCGATCAGAACGCGCCCGGCGATCAGCGCCGCAAGAAAGATCCCGATGAATATCAGCAATGAGTCCCGGTAATTGGTGAATCGCCCCCGGAGAAAGGGTCTGACCGTCGTCTGCAGGGCGGGGTTGACGATCTGTTCAAGAATGATCCAGAAACGCCCGCCGTGATCGATATTGGCCAGCATTCCGATGAGGCGGATCACTGCGGCGATAAGAAAGAGGGTGAGAAAAAAGGAGATCACCGACCACACCGCCGACACGACGATCCCGAGGACGAATCCGAAAGTGATCGTTCCCGCAAAGGCGAGCTGGTTCGCGATCGTGTTCAGGACACCCAACGCGAGAATACCTGCCACCGCGGAGAAGTCGAGAGCCCCGAAGCGAACGGGAACGTTCCGACGGAACCAGTTCAGGTAGGGGTCGGTGAGGGAGGCAAGAAACGCCTCCGCCCGCCCCGTATGGATCCCCCGAAACCACGTCATGATGACTCGCACGAGAATCACCACCATGTACAGTGACAGCAGTGCGCTGACAAATCGAAACACCTGTTGAATCATCTCTTCCATACCTCGCTGACGATCGGCAATTTTGCGATTCCTTCAAGACTCTCCCGCTTCGACGATACCCGCAACTGTGAACTCGCACGGATCACCGTATCGCTCCCGTTGGTGGGGAGGTGCAGGAACAGATCGGAGTTGCCGGGAAACGCTCCCAGCTCACCCCGGAACGCGTAGATCTGTTCCTCGTCGACACCGTCGGCGCGTAACCGTATATGTACTGCTCCGGCGTCGCGTTCGTCCAGTTCGTCGAGGGGACGTACCTCTTCAAGGACAAGCTGTACCGACCCGTTCCGCTCTTCGAGCTTTCCGACGCACCCGATCACCCGATTGACCTGAAGCGCCTCGATATTGGCGCTGTACGTCTCCGGAAACGCAACGATCTCGACATCACCACGGTAGTCCTCGATCCTTCCGAACGCCATGCGGTCCCCTTTCCTGGTGACTACCGTTCGCAGGGATCGCAGAAGACCGACGACCTGTATCGACTCACCCTTCGAAGCGCTCTCGAGGCGCCCCAGATTTGCGGTGGTTCGTTCGCTCCACTCGGTCCGGTAATCGTCCAGGGGATGCCCGGAGAAATAGAACCCGAGGAGCTCCCGCTCGTATTCGAGGCGTGTCGCGGCGTTCCACTCGGGGAGCTCCTCGACGGGAAGACTCTCCTCACCGGTTTCTCCACTGTCGTCAAAGAGGGATACCTGCCCCGCTCGTCGGTTCTCCCGGGTATGGTTCGCTGCCTCGAAATAGACGTCCATGTTGTGGACGAGGGTTGCCCGGTTCTGGCCCAGCCCGTCGAAGGCACCGACGAACGCGAGCGTTTCGATCACCTTCCGGTTCACCGCACGCGTATCGATCCGTTCGAGAAAATCGAGAAAGCTGCCGAAGGAACCCCCTTCACGGCGCACCTCGAGAATGTGGTCCACCGCGGCGGCACCGACGTTCTTGATACCCACGAGGCCGAACACGATCTCACCGTCGACGACGCCGAAATATTTCTCGCTCTTGTTGATATCAGGGGGACGGACGGTGATCTCCATCTGTCGCGCTTCCTGAAGGTACTCGGCGAACTTGTCGGTACTGTTGATTTCGTTAGTCAGGTTGGCGGCGATGAACTCGACGGGGTAGTTCGCTTTGAGAAACGCGGTCTGATATGCGAGGATCGAGTACGCCGCCGCGTGGGACTTGTTAAACCCGTATCCCGCAAACGGTTTGAGGAGCTCGAAGATATCCTGCGCCTGTTTCCGGGTGTACCCCTTCGCTTCAGCGCCGGCGAGAAACTCCTTCTCCATCTTCGCCATCTCGCTCTCTTTTTTCTTCCCCATCGCCCTGCGGAGAATGTCCGCTTTGCCGAGGCTGAATCCGCCGACGATCTGGGCGATCTGCATCACCTGTTCCTGGTACACGATCACCCCGTAGGTTTCTTTCAGTACCGTCTCGAGATCGGGAAGGGGGTAGGTGATCGGTGTTCGTCCGTTCTTCGAGTCCACAAACTGGTCGATGAACTGCATCGGGCCGGGGCGGTAGAGAGCGTTCAACGCGATGAGATCCTCGATGCGATTCGGTTTCGCCCGTTTGAGGATATCCTGCATTCCCGAGGACTCGAACTGGAACACCGCCTTGCTCTGCCCCTCGCCGAGCATGCGGAACGTCGCCTCGTCCTCCTCGGAGATCGTTTCGATCGAGAACGCCGGTTCCCGCTCGCGGATCAGTTCCTCCGTGTTACGGATCAGCGTCAGCGTCTTGAGGCCGAGAAAGTCCATCTTTACAAGGCCCGCTTCCTCGAGCTGCTCCATCGTGAACTGCGTGGAGATCGATCCCGTTTTCGGATCACGGTAGAGGGGAACGTACTCGGTGAGCTCCTTCTCACCGATGACGATCCCCGCCGCGTGGGTTGACGCGTGGCGATGGAGTCCCTCGAGACGGCGGCTGACGTCGATCAGTTCGGCGTACACGTCGCCCCGTTCGGGGAGTGCCGCGAGCTCCGGTTCCTGCTCAAGCGCCTTGTCAAGGGTGATCTTGAGATCTTTCGGAACCAGCTTGGCGATCGCATCCGCTTCGTCGTAGTTCAGGCCGAGCACCCGGGCGACGTCGCGGATTACCAGCTTCGTTTTCAGCGTCCCGAAGGTGATGATCTGTCCTACCTTGTCGCGGCCGTACTTACGCGTTACGTAATCGATCACCTCCCCGCGACGTTCGAAGCAGAAGTCGACGTCGAAGTCGGGCATCGAGACGCGCTCCGGGTTGAGGAATCGCTCGAAGAGGAGCCCGTACTTGAGAGGCTCGATATCGGTGATCTTCAGTGCGTAGGCGACGATCGATCCGGCGCCGGAGCCGCGCCCCGGGCCGACGGGGATATTGTTGTCCCGGGCGTACTTGATGAAATCCCAGACGATCAGGAAGTAGCCGGTGAAATCCATCGACGTGATCACATCGAGCTCGTAGTCGGCGCGGCGACGGATATCGTCGGTTATCGGTTCGTACCGTTCCTTGAGACCTTCGGCGACGAGGTGCCGGAGGTAGGAGTCCTTATCGGCAAACTCCCGGGGAATCTCGTAGACCGGGAACCTCGGTCCCGGCAGTTCGATCTCGAGATTACACCGTTCGGCGATCTCCTTCGTCGCCGCGAGGGCCTCGGGATTGTTCTGAAACGCCCGGGACATCTCCTCTTCGTTCTTGATGTAGAACTCGCTGGTTGAGAACTTGAAGCGGTTCGTCTCCGCCTTTTTACGGTTGCTCCCGATACACAGAAGGATGTCCTGGGCGTTCGCGTCCTCCCGAGCGATGTAGTGGGTGTCGTTCGCGGCGACGACGGGGATCCCCGTCTCCGAAGAGATCTCGACGAGCATCTCGTTGAGAACGCTCTGTTCGGGAATGCCGTGGTTCGTCAGCTCGAGGTAGACGTTGTCGTCACCGTAGACCTGACGGTACCACTCGAGGAGTTCCCGGGCATCCTCTTTCCGGTTCGCCAACAGGAGACGAGGCACCTCCCCCGAGAGGGAACCGGTGAGAAGGAGCAACCCCTCGTTGTACTGCTCCATCACCTCGTGATCGATCCGGGGACGATAGTAAAATCCCTCGAGGAATCCGATCGACGAGAGCTTGATCAGGTTTTTGTACCCTTCCCTGTTCCGTGCGAGAAGGACGACCCGGCCGTTCCGACTCGCCCCGTCGAGTCCCGACTTTCGATGTCGCGAACTCGGGGCGACGAAGAAGTCGCATCCGATGATCGGCTTGATCTCCGCGGTGCGACAGGCGTGGTAGAAACTCAGCGCTCCGAACAGATTGCCGTCGTCGGTCAACGCGAGAGCGGTCATTCCGAGCTCCTTCGCCCGGGCAACCATCCCGGGTATGCTCGATGCGCCTTTCAGGAGGGAGAAGTCTGAGTGGTTGTGAAGATGGACGAGCTCGGACACCGCCTCATAGTAGCCGAAGAGGGCCCGTATCGGAAAGCGGGTAGGAACGCGAGCCTGAAGGTGGATCGGTCGGGGACTATCCCAGTTTCCGGAGAAACTCCCTGAGCCCGTTGGCTGCGCGCCACCGTCCGAGGTCGGTGAGTTCACTTCCGAAGTAGGGATTGCTTTCGAGGACGTTCAACACGCTTCGGCGTTCCCGCTCGGTAAGTGGCACGGAGCGACCGACGAGGTCCATCTCCGCCTCGCGGATTCTGACCTGCACCGCACCGTCGATGACGAGGACGAACCGGAACTCGTTGATCCCCGCCTTGTCGATCGCCGCGGCGCCGATGATCGAGAGAGACTCCTGCCCCGCAGGGAAGGGCACACCGAAGTTCTGAAACGTCCAGTGGGTCCACGGTTGGAGAGGGATTCTCAAGCGCGTGACGATCTCTCCGCGGTTGATGCGGACACCCCCTCCGGGATCGCGAAACTGATTGAGGGTGACCCAGCGCGCATTTCCCTGACGGCGAAGTTCCAGGCGGGTGTCGATCATCTGCAGGCACGCCGTGACAGGCAGAATCAACCCCGGGATCGATACCGCGCCGCCGAGGGTCGCGAGGTTCCGTACCGGGGGTGGACCGATCTGGTGTAACGCCTCGATCACCAGTTTCGGAAGAAATCGGCGCCCCACCGTGTAGAGTCGTTCGATCGGTACCGTAGACCCCACCTCAACCTGGATGTCGCTGCGTACAACGCGGCGAAGCTCTTTTACGTGGTGCAACGCGAGGATATCGGCGGTATCGTCTCTGTTCCGGCTCCACCACGTACCGCCTCCCCAGATCTGGAGCGAAGGGCGTTTACGCAGGATCTGCAGCGCCTCCCCGAGGGTCTCCGGGACGAATACCGGCCCGTCAAGACCGGTGCGGCTTCGCTCACCGCGGCTGCTCATTGCGTCTCCTCTTCTGGACTCGCCCCGCCAGTCGTGTCGCCCGTTCAAACTCGTCTCTGCTGACGCACCTGCTGGTGATATGGCGGCTGTAGTCGCGAAGATCACTGTCGGTAGGCATCGAGACTTCCGACAGTAACTGGTATGCGAGCATTGCGAGGGCCGGAAGCGCTTCGCGACACCGGCTGATCCCGATCTTGTCAAACGCTTTCCGGATATCCCGGTACAACGAGTCGTGTTCGAGACCGTCGATATCCCGAACCGTCTGTCCCTCGACGCGAAAGATCGGGACCTGGCACGCCGGAACGACCCTGCCGGACAGCAACACCGAACAGCGGAGACAGCGCCCGTTGAGACACGCCCCCTCCTGATCACCTCCGGGATGAAGATGGTGCAGCAGCGTGTCCCGGGGATCCGCCTCGACGGTGCGTTCTCTGTCGTTGTGGACGAAGGTGATCCGCATCGTCAATCCTCCTGGAGCAGACGCAGTATCTGCGCGGGCTGGACGGGAAGGCTGTCGAGATAGAGCCCCGTTGCCTGGGACAAGGCGCTCACCAGCGCTGCAGGTACGGTGTTGAAGGGGAGCTCGCTGATTCCTACCGGACCGTCCCGCCGGATCTGGTTCACGAACACGATCCGGATCTTCGGAACTGCTCCACGAAACGCGGTGTTATAGGTTTGAAGGGTTTCCTTCTCGGTTACCAGTTCGGCGTCCAGCAAACTCTCGTGGAGCGTCCAGTTCAGAGCGTGGTAGATACCGCGGCGCAGTTCCGCTTCCGCCATCGCCCGGTCGATGACCCGTCCCGCGTAGATTACCATCGTCACCGATCTGATATCGATCTCCATACTTGCCGGGCGGAGGATCGCTTCCACCGCCGTCGCACCGATCGAACGCAGCGCGTCGACGGGGGTGCGGGTCCCGCGTCCCCCCCGCAGGGTGCGCCGCACTGTGATCGGTAACGGTTCGCGGAACCGCTGTTTCTGGAGCGCCTGGCACGCCGAGATTATCGCCCGGGGCACGAGGGTAACCCCCCGGGAAAAGAGGCGCGGCCCGCTGTCATGCTGGTTCGAGTCGAAGGATGTATCGAGGATCACCGCGTCACGTTCGATCCCGAGCTCCTGCGCAACGATCTGTTGCCACGCGGTTTTCAAGCGCTCCGTCGGGGTTGGAACACTGCAATAGAGATGGGCCGTGCCGTCCTGGTTGAGGCCGACGGTAACCGCCCCGTTCTCCCTCGCTTCGGTGAACCCCGACTGCTGGTCGCTGAGGGCAAACCCGATCCCCCTCAATGCAGCGGAGTCCCGTGGCAATTGAACCCGGCGTTTACGGATCAGCTCGTTTGCGCTGTACCGGCGATGGAAGTCCGCCTCTGCCGCGAGGGTACCGCATATCTCGGCAACGACGGGCCACTCTTTCCGTAGATGTCGCCGGCGCCAGAGAATCGGGTCCTGCCCGGCGATCTCTGCGAGACGGTTCCAGTGTACTTCTCGGGCGAAAGAAAGCTGCGCCGACCCGATCCCCTCGAATCCGCTCATCGGCACGTCCCGAGTCGACGTCAGTACCGAGGTGTGGTCGATACCTCCGGGATCGTAGATCGATGTCGCCGCGACACGCAGGCGTTCCTTTGTTTCGTCGTTCAGAATCGGGTACGCTCCGTGGTTGAGGGTGATTCGTATCGTATTGGTGAGGACGCGTCCCCCCTCGTCGAGGCCGCTCGCCCATTGCGTTACCGCCGGAGCGCGGCCGCCGGTAAGAAAACTCTGATCGTGTCTGAGGGCGAGTCGTAACGGCTCTCCCCTGCGATATGCAATCGCCGCGGCGATTACCGCAAGGATCGCCGGAACCACGACGGCCGCATCCCGATTTCCCGACGGTGGGGTGCACGCGAGATGGATCGCTCGAACCGGGAGAGACAGTGCGACCGCGACGGAGTTGCGCACGTGCGCCGGCCACTGACACGGGAGCGTCAGGTGAACGCCTTTGCCGGAAGGGGTTGCCTCAACCCACAGGGGCGCGTCGGACATGTGCAGCTGCAACCCCGTACGGTAGATCCCCTCAACGATCTCGGCGGTGTCCGTGCCGTCTTTCCCGGAGGGTTCAACGAAATACGTGTCGGTATCGATCGTCGATGTTCGGTCCGACGGATCGTCAACGCCTTGCGGAACGAGCGGGTCGAACCGGTCAAGAGTGAGCCAGTCCGGTCCCAGGATGGCACCGATCGGCTGGCCCCGATAGTCGGCCGCCGCAGGAAGAATCGGGATCTCTTCGAAGGGCGCCGCGAGGAACGGGCCGATCCCGAGACGATCAGCGGTAAGAACCTCTACACCGTCGGGGATATCGAGGGACCGGAGAGTGTCGGTATCGATCGACGCACCGATCTCCGTCGCAAGGATCAGGCGCGCCCGCCGCGCTTCACTCATCCGGCGCTCCCGATTCTTCGGAACCCGGGGTGGACAGCTCGCGGTTCCCTGACGGTGTCGCGACAGCACGATCCGTGGTACTCACGGAAGGACGATCGTCGTGATCGTTCTCGAGGATCCCCGAAAGCGTTGCAACAACCCGGTCCTGCGCGATCTGATCGAGGTCGGGGTAGATCGGAAGACTCAGAATCTCTTCGAAGCGACGATCCGTATTGATCAGCGTTGCTTCCTGATCGGGGTACCGGTTTCGCCAGTAACTCATCCGGTGAAGGGGAGTGTAGTGAACGGAGACACCGATCCCCGCCTCCTGGAGGTGGTGGAGGACCTCATCCCGCGTCCGGGAAGTACCGGAAACCCGCAGAATATACAGGTGCCACGCGTGGCCCTCACGATCTTCGGGTCGGATCACCATTCCCGCCCGTTCGAGGGGAGCGAAGGCGTCGTTATACCGCGCGGCGATCGCACGACGACGGAGGAGAAACCCCTCCGCCCGCCGAAGCTGTACCCGCCCGATCGCCGCAGCGATGTCGGTCATGTTGTACTTGTACCCCGGCGCGATCACATCGTATCGCCACGAACCGCGAGGATCGGTGTACCGCCGCCACGCTTCCCGGTCGATACCGTGGAGACGCATCGCCCGAATCCGTCGTGCGAACTCCGGGTTGGCGGTGACGACCATCCCGCCCTCACCGGTGGTGATCGTTTTATTCGCGTAGAACGAGTACACCCCGATCTCGCCGAGGGTGCCGGCATACCCTTCCCGCGTACGCGACGGAAACGCATGTGCGGCGTCCTCGATCAGGGCGCAGCGATACCGCGTTGCGAGCGCCCGCAGCTCCTCCATCGGGGCAACCTCGCCGGCGAGGTGGACCGCGATGATCGCCGCGAGGCGCTTCCCGTCGGCGGTGATCTTGGCGGCAAGGCGTTCGACGTGTTCCGGATCGACGAGGAGCCCGTCGGCGGTGATATCCGCGAAGGCAACCTCCGCCCCGAGGTACCGCACCACCTCGGCGGTAGCGGTAAAGGTAAGGCTCGGGACGATAACGACGTCCCCCGGGGCGGTACCGACCGCGTCAAGGGCGAGATGAAGCCCCGCGGTGGCGCTGTTTACCGCGAGAGCGTGCTCGGCGGCGACGAATGCGGCGAACTCTTCTTCGAACGCCGCGGCCTCGCCACCGGTGGTGAGCCACCCGCTGCGGAGTACCGCCGCGACAGCGTCTATCTCGTCGTCCCCGATCGCAGGGCGGGCAAAGGGAATCTGATCCATCTCAGTACTCCGGTTCCCGGGGATCATTGCGCAGATCGGGAAAGACGGTCTGCAGCACTCTCCTCAGATACCGCCGATTACGATACTCCTCCCGACGCGTTTGGTCAAAGAAACAGATCGGCCGGAGGGCGGCGATCATCTCGGGGAGGGGAATCGCAGCTGATGGTGCTCCCGTATCGTGGCGCGCCTCCGTCTCTGATTGTACGACCCCTTCTCGCCGCGTGTTCGTTGCCGAAGGTACTCCCCCCGCGGAGGGTGCCCCTTCCGCGATCCCGGTGGCGCTTCGATGAACCTGGTAGATCCGGTCGGAGAGGAGTTCACCCGGGCGCTCGAAGGTATCAAAGAGCGATTCTTCCCGCTTTTCCCCCGGTCTCAATCCGATTTCGACGATCGGGATATCCCGGTCCGGTTCGTACCCGTAGAAGCGGATCATCTGTTCCGCAAGGTCCCGGATATTGATCGGCTCCCCCATGTCGAGGACGTACAGCCCTCCTCCGGTACCGGCACCTCCCGCCTGGAGAACCAGAGAGACCGCTTCGGGAATCGTCATAAAGTAGCGGCTCGCACCGGCGTCGGTGATCGTGACGGGCCCGCCTTTCTCGATCTGGCGACGGAAGAGGGGGAGTATGCTCCCCCGGGATCCGAGAACGTTCCCGAAGCGAACGACAATCCCCGGGGCGCTTTCTCCGGCGGTACCCACCGCGGATGCCCTGATAATCTCTTCGGCGAGACGTTTGCTCGCTCCGTAGACGCTGTTCGGTGCGACCGCCTTGTCCGTCGAGACGAGAACCAACCGCCGTACCCCCGCCTCTTCCGCGGCTTCCCGGAGGTGCAGCGTTCCGAATACGTTGTTCTGGATCGCCGCGACGGGGTTCGCCTCCATCATCGGCACGTGCTTGTACGCGGCGGCGTGGAAGATGACGTCCGCCTTCAGTCGTCTCAGAAGAAACCGGACGTAATCGCGGTCGGTGAGTTCCCCGACGATCGGTACGATCGTGGCGCTCTCGCCGACTCCCTCCTCCTGGAGGAGGCGCAACTCCGCGTCGATCTCGTATACGCTGTTTTCGCCGTGTCCGAAGAGGTAGAGCCGTTCCGCCCCTCCATAGAGAAGCTGTCGCGCCAGCTCGCTCCCGATACTACCTCCGGCGCCGGTGATAAGCACCCGTTTACCCCGAAGGTACGAGAGCGCCTCCCTGAGGTTGATATTGACGGGGGTCCGGCCGAGGAGGTCCTGGGGATCGATCTGACGGGTCTGGATGAAGTGCGCATCGTCACCGACGATCTGGGAGATCGTCGGGAGGATCCTGATTCGCTCGAAGTTTCCGCGACGAAGAATCGTATACAGGCGTCGGAGGGACTCCCGGGAGGCGCTGGGAACGGCGATCAGTGCTTCGTCGGCGGGGGTCTTTTCCACGAGAGAGGCGATCTCTTCGATCGGTCCGAGAACCGGTATCCCTTCTATGCGAGTCCCGATCTTGTCGGGATCGTCGTCGAGAAACGCGACGACGGTGCCGACGACGCCCTTCTCGGCGAGTTCCCGGGCGATCCCGCGTCCCGCGAACCCCGCACCGATTACGTAGATCCGGGGGTGACTCACGCCGACTCCTCCCGCTCCGGTTCTTTCCCCGGTTCGAGCATCTCGAATGCGAGGTCGATGAGAAACGCGTTCTCGTACATATCAAGTTTGACCTTGGCGCGTCCCTTCCGGCGGTCAACCTTTACGATCTTTCCCTCCAGTCCGAGGAGGGGCCCCTCTTTCACGACGATCCGGTTATTCTCGTCGAAGGTAACCTTCGATTCCGTAACGATCTCACCGAAGGAGAGAAAGTGTCTGATCAGCCCCATATCTTCATCTGAGAGCGGCCGGATATCGTCGTTGCTCTTGAGAAATCGGATGAAACCGGTGGTTCTTCGGATCGCCCGAAAGAGAAGATCTGTCATCGTCTCGGTCTCGAGGAATACGTACCCCGGGAAGAGGGGCGTGAGAGTGGGAAAGGTCCGCCCTCGCCGCCGGATACGAAGCTTCCGCCGGGGCCACCAGAAGCGGTATTCCGCTTCTCCGTTATCCTCGTAGCGCCGGTCCTCGGACGCGCGGGTGATCGCCTTGTTCGCGAGTGCTATAAATCGCTGCTCTTCGCCGGTCATCACTTGTAGAACGAAAAAGTTGCTCGCCATCTGTGTGACCGCCAACGTACCACGTCTCCAGAGGCTCTCGCAATCGCTCTCAACTCGCGCCCCGGAGCTGCCGATCTTTGTACCAGAGGTGACATGTGATGATTATACGGCAGAAATACGGTCTGATCGCGATTCTGCTTTTTCTGGGGTTCATTTCGACGATATACAGTCAGAACAACTGGGAAGGTACCGCCGTGGTCGGACGATACGGCGAGTTTCCGCCGGGAGGGCTGTACGTCGCCTCGAACGCGTTCCCTCTCAACTCGATGGTATCAGTCACCAACGCCCAGACCGGAAAGACCGCCCGCCTCATCGTGGCGAAGACGGTTGATGACCCCGGGGTATTCATGCTCCTCTCCGAAGACGCTGCGGGAGAACTTGGCGTAGCCGGGGACGACACCGTCGACGTCAGGGTGGAGCCGGTACAGCTTCCGGGGCTGACGACGGTCAATCCCAACCAGGACCTGCCGTTCCACCCCGACCCGGATGTAAATCCCGCGGCGAGCCTGGGAGATCCCAACGCATCGATCATTCAGCCCGGGACTCAGGCTCCCGCAGTGACCGTCGTTCCTGATGTCGATACCGCCGCTTCCGGTCCGGAGGAAGAAGAGGAACCCGGGGAGCAACCGACGGACACCGCATCCGACGATATCGACGATGCCGGCGAGGATGAGCCGGCGATCGCGGAATCGATCGAGCCTCCGGCGGAGGACACCGACGATGCCGATACGGCCGCGGTTGATGAGTCCGACTTCGCCGGGAACGGCGCCGTTATCGGATCGGCGCCGGCGATCGCGGATCAGCTTCTCGCCGAAGCGGGAGAACCGGAGGTCTCGATGCCGCGGGTCAACCCTGCGGGGGAACCGCCCCTCATGGTAGACCTCGTTCTGCCCCGGGAGGTCGACCCCGAGACGCGCGCCGCCGCGGCACCGGAGATACCGGTTGAGGGTGATCCCCTCGCCGAGCGCCTCGCCGCCGTCGAGGACGAGCTCGAAGCGGCTCGTGTTGCCGATGCGCCGCTGCCGGGTCCGTCTGAACCGGACACCGCCCCGTCGGGTGCGGTAATCGCCGAGGTTTCCCCGGAGGCAACGATCCCCAATCCGGTCCGGGTTGTCGTTGAGCTCCCCGAGGAAGACGATGGAGACGAGGCAGACGATGCAGACGAGGAGATCTCGCCGGAGGTTGCTCCGGCACCGCCTGCAGCCCCCGACGGCGGCATCGGAGAGATCGCGCTGCCTTTCGTCCCGGTGGCCGAACCGGATTACGAGCCGGAAGAAGAACCGGAGGAGCCGGGAAGCGTTGCGGATGTCGTCGCCGATGGCGAACCGGAGGTGACGATGGAACCGCTTCGACCGGAGAAGATCCCCGAAGACGCGATTATCACCCTCGAACCGGCGGAGTTCCGGAGCCCCGACCCGGAGGACGAACCTCCCCCGCCCGAGGCGGAAGCAGAACCGACGCCTGCTGCGGAGATCGCTGCCGCGAGTGAAACAGCGGCTCCTGAAGAAGAGGGCCGCGATGAGCGTGGGGATGCGGTTGACGAGGACGACGAAACCGAATTGGAAGGGGTAGAGGAAGCGGATGCGGTAGAGGAAGCGGATGCGACACCTTCCGTACCGGCTGAACCGGTTCAGGATGTCGATGACGAGTCCTGGGCGCGGGAAAACCTGCCCCTCATCACCGGCCTGCGGTCCGGGGCCTCCTACGTCCAGGTTGCAGCGTTCACAAACCCCCGGAGTGCGAAGATGACGGTGGAACAGATCGGTCCCCGGTATCCGGTGGCGGTTCTCCCCCAGCGGGGTACCGACCATTCGATCTATCGTATCTTCGTTGGACCTCTCAGTGAGGACGAAAAGGGGTCCGCCCTTTACGCGATCAGGAATCGGGGATACCGGGACGCTTTCGTGCGGGAACAGCCGTAGATACGGATACAGCTACGGATGACAGACACCGGCGCTCCGGGTTCGTCCCGCAGCGCCGTTTTTGTGCCCCGTCCCTGCTTACCGCCCGTCTCCGCTTACCGGAACAGGGCGTCGATCTCCCGGGCGTACTTCCTGTAGACAATATCACGTCGGATCTTCATCGTCTGTGTCAATTCGTTCCCTACCTCGAAGGGTCTGTTCAGGACGTGCACCCGAAAAACCTGTTCGAACGCCTTGAACCCCGTCTTCCCGTTGACCCGATCCTGTATCTCCCGGTGGAGACGCGCCTTCACCTGCTCGTTCTCGAAAAGCTCTTCCTGCTCGACAGACTCGATTCCCGCCTCGGCGGCGAACGCGATCAGTTCTTCCTCGTTGGGATATACCAGAGCGGCCAGAAATTTCTGATCCTGCCCGACCACCATCACCTGATCGATCAACGACGACTGG
>JBKHFT010000034.1:0-25099 GCA_046540055.1 Alkalispirochaeta sp. | reverse complement strand
TCGGGGGTGGGAGCGGCGGCCCCGGAGATGGGAGCGGCGCCCGCCTCGGAATCCGCCTCGACACCAGGAGCGCGCATCTCCTCGACAACCCCCGGCGAGACCTCGAGGCGGGCAAAGGTGTTTCCGAAGCGGTCGTGCTCTACCGTCAGCCCCGCCTCCCGCGCCTGCCGGGAGAACTCCCGGTGGGCCGCGTGCTCCCCGGGACCGAAGGCGAGGCGTTCGCATCCCGTCCCGGGGACACCGTCGGTGATCGCCGCCATCCGGGCGATCCGGTCGGCGAGGCGGTCACGGTCCGGTGTGGGCGCCCCGGGGTCGGGAACGCCCCGGGTATCGGAGATGCCCCCGGTGTTCACCGGCGGTACTCCCGGTGTGGCCGAAACCGGACCCTGGCCGGTCGAAGCCGAAACCGCTCCCGGGCCGATTGAAGTGGACACCTCACCGTACGTACTCCTCCGGTGTACGCGGGTCGTCACCGTAGAAACACGCGGCCCGGTGACCCGACTCGCCGTACGTCACAAGCTCCGGGTGGGTTGTGCGACACTCCGGTTGCACACGATAACACCGGGGGGCGAAGGGACACCCCGGGGGGAGATTGCTCGGGTCCGGCAGCTCTCCCGACAGTTTCTGCCTGTCCGCCGCCTGTTTTTCCGGATCGGGGACGCTGTCGAGGAGGACATGGGTGTACGGGTGGCGAGGGTGCTCAAAGATCTGTGCCGCCGTTCCCTCTTCCACGACCTCGCCGAGGTACATCACCGCAACCCGGTCGCAGAGGTAATCGACTACCGCCAGGTCGTGGCTGATGAACAGGTATGTCAGGTCGAGGTCCCGCTTCAGCGCTTTGAGCAGATCGATGATCTGAGCCTGGATCGACACGTCCAGTGCGCTCACCGGCTCGTCGAGGATCAACATCTCCGGCTGTACCGCCAGCGCCCGGGCGATCCCGATCCGCTGCGCCTGTCCGCCGGAGAACTCGTGGGGGTGACGATCGAGGAACTCCTCCCGCATGTTGACCCGCTCCATCAGCTCCGAAAGGCGCCGTGTCCGGGCGGTCTGATCGAGATCGAGAAGCTTTTTCATCGGCGCCTCGAGAATCTCACGGACCGTCTTGCGGGGATTGAGAGAGCTCGTAGGGTCCTGAAAGACGAACTGGATGTTCCGGTACAGCTCGCGTCGCTCCTGCGCGGTCAGAGAGGTGATATCGCGACCGCGGTAGGCGATCGAACCGCCGGTCGGTGGAATGATCCCCATGATCATCCGCGCAAGGGTGCTTTTTCCGCACCCCGATTCACCGACGACTCCGAGGGAATCGCCGCGTTCGAGGGTGATATCCACACCGTTGACCGCGTGGATCACCGGAGTCCGCCCTGCGAGGAAGCGCCGCTCTCCGCCGAAATCCCGGTGGAGGTCCCGTATCTCGAGTATCGCGTTTGTGTCAGGCACGAAGCGCCTCCTGCTCATCGAAGGCTGCATCGTCGATCACTTCGCCGTCAACGCGGAGGCATCGGGCAAGACGGTTCCCGTCACGCCGGAGAAGGATCGGTCCCGTCCGGCAATCATCACCGACCAGGTCGCACCGGTCGGCGAAACGACACCCCCGGGGAAGATCATCGAGGGCCGGAGGCAGCCCCGGGATCGCATCGAGGGGCTTGTCGCGATCGCCCAGTTGCGGGACACACGCCATCAGTCGTCGCGTATACGGGTGGAGCGGCCGCGACCGGATATCCTCCACCGATCCGAATTCGACGAGCTGCCCCGCGTACATCACCGCAACCTGGTCGCAGAGTTCGCTGATCACCCCGAAATCGTGAGAGATAAAGACGAGGGATACCCCCTCGTCCCGCCGGAGCTGGTCGAGGAGCTTGAGGATCTGCGCCTGGATCGTCACGTCCAGAGCGGTCGTCGGTTCGTCGGCGACGATCACGTCCGGCTCGTTCGCCAGGGCGATCGCGATGCCCACCCGCTGGCGCATCCCGCCGGACAATTCGTGGGGAAAACTGTCGAGACGGCTCCGGGCGCTGGGGATCTGCACCTTCTCCATCAGCTCCAGCGCGAGTGCCCGGGCGCGTACATTGGTGACCCCCTGGTGGTACCGGATCGACTCGGCGATCTGTTCGCCCACGGTAATGAGGGGATTCAGGCTCGTCATCGGATTCTGAAATATGTAGGAGATGCGGTTCCCCCGAAAGTATCGCAGGCGTTCGACGGGTGCACCGAGCAGTTCCTCGCCGAAGGTGGTCACGCTCCCGTCCATGATCCGTCCCGGCGGTGTCGGGACGAGGCCGAGGATCGAGAGGGCCGTCACCGATTTCCCGGAGCCCGATTCTCCCATAAGCCCCAGCGCCTTCCCCCGGGGGACGGTGAAGGAGACGCCGTCTACGGCGTGGATCGCCCGGTCTCGCTGCAGGAACCAGGTACGGAGGTTCCTGACGTTCAGGGGCGGTGGATCGCCTTCCTCGACGGCGTCGTCGCTCTTCGTCGCGGCGAGTCGCTTTCGCAATCCTTTCGAGATCTCCGTCACCGGCCGGGGGCTCACGAGTGCACCGGTACGCAGGTACGGATCGAGAACGTCACGGAGGCCGTCACCCACGAGGTTGATACCGATCACGAGGATCAGGATCACCACCCCCGGCAGCGTCGCCACGTGGGGCGCCACCAGGATCGATTTGCGCCCCTCCCCGAGCATCGACCCGAGGTCTGCCGTCGGCGGCTGCGCACCGAGGCCGAGAAAGCTCAGCCCCGCGGTCTCGAGGATCATCCACCCTACCGTAGTGGAGATCGTGATGAAGATCACCGGCAGCACGTTGGGCAACAGCTCTCCCGCAAGGATCTCCGCGTCGTTCTTTCCGCTGATCCTGGCTGCGTCGATGTACTCGAGGCGAACAAGACCGACAGTGGCGCCCCGGACGTTCCGGGCAAAGAAGGGGATATTGACGATGGAGATCGCGATAAGAGCGTTGAACAGCCCCGCGCCGAGAACCGCAACGATCGCGAGGGCGAGGAGCATGTACGGGAACGCCATCACCATGTCGATACCCCGCATGAGAACGTTATCGACCCATCCTCCGTAGTACGCGGCGATGATCCCGATAAAGGAACCCACCATCGCAGCGATGAGCGTCGCCGAGACACCGACTGCAAGACTTACCCGGGTTCCCCAGATCAGTCGGGAGAGAACGTCCCGACCGAGTTCGTCGGCGCCGAGAACGTATCCATCACTCCCGATCGGAAGAAGGCGGTTTGAGAGGTCGGTAAGATTGGGGTCCTTGAGTCCGAGGATCGGCGCCGCAAGAGACAAAAGAACCACCGCAAGGACGATACCGAGCCCGACCGTTGCCATCCGGTTGTAGAAGAAGCGGTGCAGCTTTGAGTTCCTTGTCATGTACTGATCCTCGGGTCGAGCATGTACTGAAAGATGTCGGCGGTCAGGTTTATGAGAACGTAGATCGCCGCGACGACAACCACCCCGCCCTGCACGAGAAGGATATCCCGGGTAAGGATCGCACTCACCAGCATTCTGCCGATCCCCGGCCACTGGAACACCGTCTCGATGTAGACGGCGCCTCCGATGACGAACCCTGCCTGGATACCGAGGACGGGAATGATGTTGACCAGGGCGTTTCGAAAGGTGTGTTTCAGGATCACCGTACCCTCCGGGAGCCCTTTCGCCCGGGCAAATCGCACGAAATCGCGGCGCAATACCTCAAGCATCGTCGACCGTGTCAACCGGGCGATCACCCCGGTTGCGACCACCGCCAGGGTGACCGCCGGGAGAACCAGATGGTGCAGTACTTCGAGGACGCCCCCACCACCGACGACGCCGGTCATACCGCTCACGGGGAACCATCCCAGCTCGAGGGAAAAGACAAGAACGAACATCAGCCCCAACCAGAACGACGGCGTCGAGATCCCGATAAGGACGATGAAGGTAAAGAACGCGTCCTGCCAGCCGAATTGCTTCACCGCCGCGACGATGCCGGCGAACATCCCCATAATCGAGGCGATCATGAGGGAGGATCCCGCCAGCAACATCGTCGGCCCCAGTCGTTCGAGGACCTCGTCAAGGACGGGACGGTCGAGACTGTAGGAGCGCCCGAAATCACCTTGCAGAATGTTTCCGAGCCAGATGAAATACCGCGTGAAGATCGGTTCATCCAGCCCGAGTTCACTCCGAAGGCGCGCTACGTTCTCCGGTGTTGCGAAGGATCCAAGGATCGCCTGCGCGGGATCGCCGGGAATCAGCTCCATGATAAAAAAAACGATCACCGAAATCCCGAAGAGCACCGGAATCATAAGGAGCAATCGTTTCAGGATATAACGATACATACGCTGTTTTTTCGGTGTAATCCGCGAAAACGGCACGTGCCGGCGGAGTGATCCACCGGCACGCACTCACGGATCGGACCGCAGGGTCAGTCGAAGCTGACCTCACCGAGTTCAAGCAGGAACGACGGCTGGAGAGAGAAGTTCTTCAATCCCTCTACCGCCACGGCGTTCTGCTTCCAGTTGGCAACAAAGACCCACGGCGCGTCCTCGTAAACGATCGCCTGCACCTCTCGGTACAACCGGGCGCGCTCCGCCAGATCGGTGCTCTGCCGCGCCTGTTCGAGGAGGTCGTCGACATCGGGGTTCGAGTAGTACCCGGAGTTGAATCCGCCGTTATCAGGAAACGCTTCGGTTCGCAGCGTCAGGAACGGCAGCGTATCGGGGTCGTTGGTCATCCACGCCATCTGCGCCATATCTGCTTTTCCCTCAAGACCGGGGTTCACCCGTTCGAGAAAGGTGTTCCACTCGTAGGTCTCGATCGAGACGTCGAGCCCCACCGCCGCAAGGTCCGCCTGGATCGCAGTTCCCATCGGAACCGGATCGAGCATTCCCGAGCCACCTTCAGTGACGTAGAAGACGAGCTCCTCTCCGTCGTACTCCGCCTCCTCGATCAGTTCCCGGGCACGATCGGGGTCATAGGGATAGGGATCGAGATCTTCGTTGTACGCCCAGTCGAAGGCGGGAGGGATCGGGCTGTCCGCAACGGTCGCCGTTCCCTGAAGCACGTTCTCTACGAGCGCTTCCTTGTCGATCGCGTAGTTCACCGCCTGCCGCATCTCCCGAGAGGTAAACGGGCCTTCCCGAAGATTGAGAATCAGGAACCACACGTGGGGTCCCGCCTGCTCGTATACGGTGAACTCGTCGCGGGACTCGAACACCTCGACACTGTCCGGGGGAACTTCGACAATCATGTCCAGCCCGCCGGAAAGCATTTCGGTCACCCTGGTGTTGGAATCGGTGATCGGTCGGAAGATGATCCGGTCCACCCCGGCGGGAGTGTCCCAGTAGTCAGGGTTTGCTTCGACGGTGACCCGCGTGTTTCCGACCCACTCGACGAACCGGAAGGGTCCGGTACCGACGGGGTTGCGCCCGTAGTCCTCACCGTGTTCCCGCACCGCCTCAGGCGAAACGAGAAGCCCCGTGGGATACGCCAGGTTCGACAACAGCGGCGCGAACGGCTCGTCCAGGACGAGCTGTACCGTGTATTCGTCGACCACGCGGGTCTCGTTGATCGAGCTGAAAAAGAACGCCAGCGGAAAGGGACCGGTGCCGTAGTAGGGATGGTCCTCGTCGAGCATTCGGTCGAAGTTGAACTTCACCGCTTCGGCGTTGAAGGGAGTACCGTCGTGGAATGACACCCCTTCCCGGAGGTGAAAGGTATAGACCCGGCCGTCATCGCTGATCTCCCAGCTACGGGCGAGGGCGGGTTCTACCGTAAGGGACCCATCCTGAAACTGTACCAGCCCCTCGTAGATGTTCACGAGAATCCGGAAATCGTTCACGGCGGTAACCGTATGGGGATCGAGCGCCTTCGGTTCGGCGATCTGCCCTACCACCAGCATTTCCTCGTCCAGTGCCTCCGCTTCGCTGGAACCCGAAGCGTACACCGTTCCGGCGACGATCAGCAGCGCTGCCAGAACGTACAACGTTTTCTTCATACAACCTCCTCATATCGACGAAGAACCCTCTTTGTCGACAGTATCGTTGAAACCGGCAACGGGACGGTCAGTCAGCCGCTTCCCGTTACCGATTGTCCGGAAACACGGACAAGACCCGTCACAGCTCCGCAACCGGATCGGGATGGACGTGGACAGGGGGATGTGGCGGTTCGGTCGTCCATCACGTCCAATATGCATGCTTATGCACCACTTATGCAAGGAAGCGGGAGAGCGTTTCCGCATCGGGAGCGATCGCGACACCGTTGTCGGTCCGCAGGATCGGTTGCCGCAGCAGTGTCGGGGTCTCCCGAAGTTCTTCGACGGGATCGTAATCGATCCAGGCGAGTCCCCTCGCGCGGTACGCTTTGGAGGTGGTATCGATGAGCAGCTGCGGGTCACCGATCTCCCGGAGAATCGATTCCACCTCGCCGTCACTCAAGGGGTTCTCGAAGGGATCACGGTACTGAACGGTGATACCCCGCTCCTTGCAGTATCGCTCGCAGGCGCGAAACCCTTTCGATTTTTTTGTTCCGATAATTTGTGGCACCATGGCAAGGATTGTACCTTTACCTCCCGACACGCCGGAAGTACCTTGTACCGATGGAACAGACATCGAGGCGGGCCGTCATTATCGGCGCCTCATATGCGGGTCTCGTCGCTGCAGTCGCCCTCAAGTGCAACAACTGGTCGGTCCGGATCATCGAGAAATCAACGGAGCGCTCACGAAGCGGTGGAGGGGTTGTGGTACAACCGCGGATGCTTGAATATCTGAAACAGCACGGAGTGGCCTTTCCCGGGGTCGCCAGCATCCCCGCGAAGACGAGAAAGATCTACCATCACGACGGCTCGGTGATGCAGATGCCGGAGACCGCCGCGGCGTATACATCATGGGACGTACTTCTCCGGGAGCTCGAGAATGTTGTCGGACCGGCGACGATCGAACGGGGCCTCGCCCTCGAGGATATCCCCGACTGGGGTGCCCATGGTGTCGTGGAACTCTCCGACGGAACCACCGACCAGGGCGAGGTGGTGATCGCTGCCGACGGGATCGGTTCTCTCACACGACGTCTCCTTCTGCCGGGAATCGGCCCGCGGTACGCCGGTTACGTTGCGTGGCGGGGAATGGTAGACGAGTCGGAGCTTTCGAGAGAAACCGTTGAGTGGTTCACCGATACGTTGAGTTCGTACCAGGGTACGGACACGACGATTCTCCTTTACGAGGTACCCGGTGGCATCGGTGAACTTGAACGGGGAAATCGACGGATCAACTGGGTATGGTACGAGAACGTTCCTGCAGGGCCGGATCTTTCGCGTCTGATGACAGATTCCGCCGGGTACGAGCACCGTTCCACGGTAGCCAGGAACGAGATGACCCAAGACACCCGGAAGTACATGGAACATCGGGCAAAAACGAGCCTGGAACCGCATTTTGCGGAGGTGGTGTTGCAGACGCCGGAACCGTTCGTTCAGAAGATCGAGGACCTGACGATTCCGCGGCTTGTGTTCGGGCGGGTTGTGCTCATCGGTGACGCGGCGTCGCTGATCCGTCCCCATATCGGGTCAGGGACCGCAAAAGCGGTGGACGACGCGATTCATCTCGCCACCGCCCTCAGCAGCCCCTGCGACGAAGAGATGGCGTGCCTCGCCGCCTGGGAGCATACCCGGCTGAACGACCACTTCGGCCTTTCGGAATACGCCAAAGCGATCGCCCGCCGATTGGGGCTTGGCGGTCCCGACACCGACCGGTGACGGGCCGCCTGTACTGCGGAGGCGTTTACCCCAGAGAACTCCAGCTGTTCCACTGAATCACTTCGGAGAGCTCTTTTCTGCTTCGTTCAGAAACCTCCGACTCCGCGTGTTTTTCGTTGAGGTTCTTCCCGTCCCCGGGGTGACCGATCGCGATCATCGTGATTACTCGCGTCTCCGGTTCGATGCCGAAACGCTCCCGAAGCACCGCCGGATCAAACCCGGCCATCGGGTGGGCGTACAGCCCCTCCCGGACCGACTGCAACAGGACTCCCGCTACCGCCATCCCCGTATCAAACTGGGCGTAGTTGCGATCGTCACTGAGGCGACAGTCGAATTCGTCCCGAGTCGTTACCACCACCAGCACCGGCGCCACTTTCGCCCAGTAGTTCCCGGCGTTCAGCGCCGCCCGGGCGTTCTCCAGTCCTTCACCGTCGGTACACACGAGGAAGCGCCAGGGCTGTTTGTTGCTGCAGCTCGCTGCCATCGTTCCCGCGGTGAAGATGCGTTCGATCGTCTCTCTGTCCACCGGTTTGTCACTGTATCCGCGTCGCGCGCGGCGTTCCTGTATCTCCGGAACAATATCTGCCATGATATGATTCTCCTTCACTCGTTGTCTTATCGGAAAAGTAGTCACAGCAGAGGGGGACCGTCCACCACGCGGGCTGCCGGCAGACGAACAGAGGGGCCGCCCTCCACCACGCGGGCTGCCGGCAGACGAACAGAGGGGCCGCCCCGCCGGAGCGTTCGCGTCAGGAGGGATCGTCGAAGGTTACGAACGCCGCCATCCGCCCCGCGTGGAATCCGTCGCGGCGGTGCGAGTGGTATCGTCCGTCACCGATCGTCCCCCCGCCACTCGCACCGATGCGATCAGCAGGGACCCCGGCGGCGATCACCTGGTGACGAATCGTCCCTGCGACGTCGAGAAACGATTTATTCCCCTTCTCGGGATGAGGACGGAGTGCCTCGGAGTAGTCGTTGAAGCGGGTCGCCACCTCCGGGCCCACTTCATACCGATCCGCTTCAGCGCAGGGACCGATCCAGACGTACAGTTCCCGGGGATCGCACCCCGACGTTTTGTCGGCGCAGACCGTATCGATCAGGGCACCGATGATGTTCGCCGCCGTTCCCCGCCATCCGGAGTGCGCGAGGCCGACGAACCGTTGATCCTGGTGGGCAACCACAACGGGACAACAGTCGGCGATGTTTGCAAGAAGCACCACCCCCGGCTCCCGCGTCCAGTGAGCGTCGGCGCGGGGCGGTTCCTCGCCTGAAGGTTCGGCGGCGCTCCGGTAGACGACCGTATCGCCGTGAATCTGCCTGAGGGTACGCAACGCTGTCCGGGGGCGGCGAAGGGTGGACGCGAGGATTCGCCGCGTCAGGGCGACCTCCCTCGGAGCGTACCCCCCCGACGCCCACAGGGACACCCCTCCGGGATTACCGACGCGTTGCGTGCGAAGGACGACCCCGGCGTGGACCCCCGGGACCGGTAGTTGCGCGAATTCGATTCGTAACATCCGTATCAGATCAGGAGGTGATACATGTTTCGATGAGTGACCGATCAGAGTCGGCAAGATCCAGTTCCAGGAGATGATCCTTCTCGAACCACCCCGCCTCGCTGTGAACCGTGAACACCTGCGGTTCCGTGTGCATCCGGATATGATAGGCAACGAGAATGTACCTGATCCCGTTGTGCTCGAACGGAATCGACCCGATCTCGTCGGAGACGTCGACGTCGATCTCGAACTCTTCCCGGAACTCCCGCTGCAGGCACAGGCGTTCGTCCCGATCTCCTTCGTCGCATTTCCCGCCGGGAAACTCCCACCTCCGGGACTGGGCACCGCCCGCCTGCCGCCGGGCGAGAAAGTATCTACCGTTCCCGTCGATCGCCACCCCGGCGGTCGTGACGATCCGGTCGCCACGATAGATACAGCTCATCGACGGAATCTAGAGAAAGAGCACCCGATGGAGGAAAAAATGCACGATCCCGACGGTCAGGCCGATCATCCCGAGGGTCGCGTTATGCCGGCCGAAGACTTTGTCGAGGGTCTCCGTCGTGCTGCTGCGGACCTCGGCGCGTTCCTGGTAGTACTGGAACGCCAGGGCAAAGCCCATCACCATACCTGCCAGAGCGGGAATCAGATCACCCACAACCGCAACATCACCGGGAGCGACGGAGAGAAGCTTCAGAAACCCGACAACAAACGCGATGATACCGATGGCAAGGCGAAAACCGTTGTGCTGGAACAGTTCGGGGTTGAACACCGCGTGCAACCGCAACCGGGAATCCATGCGGTCAAACGCAAGGGCGATGCCGGCAAGTATGTTCGTCAAGATCGAGAGGAAATAGATCTGATACATACCGTAAAGATATGCGCTATTTCGTGTCAGGTCAACGAACTTCGATCCGCTGCTCTCGTTCGGTCCCGTCGATCGAGACGGTAACGACGATCGCGTCGGTCTCGTCGGGATCGGCACCGGGAACGATCAACTCGATCGCCCGCCGCCCACCGGGGCGCGGGGCGAGGTCCCGGGAGGGGTGGCCACCGGCTACGACGGTGACGACGGGCTGCGGGTTGCGGTCGCCGGCGTTCTCGCCGTTTTCGCTGCTGCCGGCGGAACGCTCCCGGTGTGCAACCGTCGCCCGGACAACCACCGCCTCGTCGATTCGTTCCGCCGCGAGATCGACGCGGTACGGGTCGATCACCACCCGGTTCGACAGGGGTCGAAGAAAGAGGACGAAGATGATGAACAGAAGGGTTACGAAGACGATGTCGATCAGCGTGATGATCAGCCCCCGGTTGCCGCGAAAGATACCGCCGCGACGGGGCCGGCACTCCTCTGATTCCGCGGCACCCGGACTCCCGGCGAAACCGGGACGCTCCGTATAATAGACCGGTTCACTCGTGCCGTGGTCCCGCCAGGGAGCGCGACGGAGGGAGTTGTCGGAGCGCGTCTCGTCGGGAGGTCCGTTCCCGGATTGTGACGCGGTCATCGGAACGGCGCTCCCGGCATCGTCTCAGCGGACTCGGCGAACGATGTCGACGGGGTGGTCGCGATCGTCGTCGCCGACACGAAGGGATGCCGGGCTTCGAGACCACGCCCTCGCAGGAGATGCTCTCCCACCGCCGCGAGGACCGCATCCTCCGGCGAACGATCGGCGGCCACAAGACATGCTCCGATGATGCCGCTCAGGACGTCGCCGCTTCCCGCTGTTCCCAGGACGGGGCACCGACCGTCGACGACGGCGAATCGCCCCTGGTGATCCCGCAGGATCGATACGGAGCTCTTGAGGAGGATCTCGACGCGCCCCAGCGGACGCGTACGCTCTGCCGCTTCGTCAAGGAGTTCGAAGGGACGCGCACGAACGTCGTCGACGGAACGTCCCACCAACATCGCAAGCTCCCCGGGATGAGGAGTCAGCACTACCAGACCGGGCTCGCCCCGGTATCCCTCGTCTACCAGCGTCGATACGAGGTGGAGCGCCGCAGCGTCGAGGACAACCGGTGTGCGCCGCTCTGCGGCGGCTGCAAGCATCGTCCGGAGCTCACCGGCGGTTCCCCCGGTCCATCCGGGACCGCACACGATCGCATCCGCCCAGTCGAACTCCGATTCCCCGGGGAACCGGTCGCGCCACATCACCGCCGGTTCCCGGCCCAGCCCTGCGGCACATCCTTCGGGTGTCGTCCACGTCCGGACCATCCCTGCTCCTGCCGAAACCGCCCCGAGAGATGCGAGGATCGCCGCTCCTTCGGTTCCCTCCCCGCCGGCGATGATACTCACCCGTCCGCGGGTACCTTTATGGGCGTCCCGTTTCACCGGTATCGTTGGAAACGGTGGTTCCACGAGGGTCGTCTCTCCCCCTCGATACGAGTCGAGTGCGGTAAGGGGGATATCCGGAAAGCCCGGATCTACCCGGACGATCTCTCCGGCACCGTGTCGCCTCGCCGGGGCAAAGAGGAGGCGTTTCCGATGCCCTGTAGAGATCGTCAGATCGCTGTGAAAGAACGTCTCGTCGGGTCCACCCCCGTCGCGCATCCCGGAAGGGATATCGACGGCGACGCGGTACGCCTGCGTCGCGTTCAGCTCGGCGATCAACTCCGCTTCGAGAGGGCGCAGCGGACCGGACAGACCGGTACCGGTGATCCCGTCGATAATACAGTCGCATCGATCGATCGCCCTTCGTACCGCCTCCCGATCACGCTCCCAGATCGTGCGTGGAACGCCCAGGGTTTCGATGATCCTCCACTGCTCCGACGCGGCGCCGGAGAGGCGATCTTTGACGGTTACGATCGTCGGTGTATGTTCTCCTTCGACGATGCACTGCCGCGCCATCACCAGGACATCGCCGCCGTTGTTCCCGTTTCCGGCAACGAAGAGAATCGGTCTGGATGTCTGCGGGCGCTCCCCTGCATCGTCACCGGCCAGGCGCTTCCGTAACAGAGCCCATGCTTTCTGCCCCGCGTTCTCCATCAGGATCGCGCCGGGTATTCCGAACAGTTCCTGCGTGCGTCGATCGAGCTCCTGCATCTCCTCCGAACGAAGAAGTCGTGTATCGTCCCGTCTCATTCCTCCGCTCCGTCGTCTGTACCGGTGCGCTGATCGGACTCCGCGATTCCCGGTAGCAACTGATCGGCACGCCACCAGACAAGGTCGACGTAGTCTTCGTAGCCCAGGAGTCCGGTAAGCACTCCTCTCGGGGTAACCGCGAACTCCCGAAAGACGAGGTCCGTTTCGGGAGTATACAGGTTCCGGCGCCGAACAACCCGTCCCTCGTCGTTCATGATCAACAGACGTGTCTGTCCCGGATCGACACGACTGAGCAACAGGAGATACTCGCCGATCGTAGTACCGATCAGTTCGTAATGTCGCTCACCGTCACCTTCGGTCTCCCGGGGAAGCTCTACATACCCCTCGTAGCGCCCGGTATCGAGATCAAGCCAGTAGACCCGACTGTGATCGAGGGTGATGCCGTACTCCTTACCCGTCTCCTCGTCGATAGATGTGCGGTAGTACGAGACTTTCAGGTATGCCCGATACCGGTCCACCCCTCCGACCATCTCCTCCAGAACGGGAATCATATCACTATCCGGGGAAGGAATCGGGAGCCGATCAAGGCCGACTCGCAGGGTGTACATCAGGTCCCCCGAGGGGGTGTACATAAAGAAGTACCGGGCATCCATCGTCCGTGCGATTACGATGAGCTCGTCCCGGCGGGTCAGCGACAGGGACTCGATATGGGAAAACGGGGTGCCCCCGATTCCCTCCTGCCCGATGTAATCGCGTGGTTCCCCTTCATCGTCGAAGCGCACCACAATGCGGTTGAGTTGTACTCCCGAGGAGTCGTCGACAACCGACCGTTCCGGAGGAACCCGGTCCTCCACGTAGAGATGTCTTCGGGAGTCGACGGCGACGACGCCGACCTGACCGAAGGAGTACTCCGTCGCGTATCGTGTTCGTACCGCTTCACTGCCACCGGTAGCGCCGGTATCGTCACCGTTCCCGGTATCCCCCGGTCCTGCAGTTCCTGCGTTACTGCGCACACCGAGAGAGATCGGTTCGGGGTTCTGCAACGGATCGTAGATCAGACGGATCAGATCGCCGAAGGATGTGAACTCCATTACCTTGTTCGCCGGACCGTTACCGATGTAAATGAACCCGTCCTGCATCGCTACCGACGTGCGCAGGTGTGGCAGCACTCCGTCCCGGGTGATCAGGTCGACCTGGTCCTCCAACCGCCCGATCTCGAGACGGAACAGATCGTCCCGTTCGAGAACACTGACCGTAGTGGAGTCACAGGAGATGAGGAAAACGGTGAGTACCACCCCCGCAAGACCCGCGGCAACGACGCGACGTAACGGGGACCGGTGCGGAGCGATCCGGTGTGTCCGATGGATCATGCCACCGCCGATAGTGCCATCGTGGGCAGGGGATGTCAACTTGACCGTTCCGGAGCGGCGGTATACCTTCAGCGTATATGCTCGAACGACTCATCCAGGGAGTGTTCGGTTCGAAATCCGAAGCAGATCTAAAAGCGCTCCTTCCAGTTCTCCACAAGATCAACGCACGAGAGGGGTGGGCACAGCGCCTTTCCCGCGAAGAGATACTCTCACAGACGGAGGCGTGGCGGGCCGCCGTCGCCGGCGGAACCTCTCTCGACGCGATTCTGCCCGACGCCTTCGCCGTTGCCCGGGAGGCAGCGCGACGCGTCCTCGGCGAGCGTCCCTACGACGTCCAGATGCTCGGTGCCGTCGTCCTTCACCAGGGCAAGATCATGGAGATGAAGACCGGTGAAGGCAAGACGCTTTCGTCCGTATCAGCGGCGTATCTCAACGCCCTTGCCGGAGCCGGGGTCCACGTTGTCACCGTCAACGACTATCTCGCCCGCCGTGACGCCGAGTGGATGGGACCGGTATTCAACTACCTCGGTGTCACCGTCGGGTTCATCGTCTCGGATCTGGACAACGAAGCCCGAAAAGAGGCGTACGCAAAGGATATCACCTACGGTACGAACAACGAGTTCGGGTTCGATTACCTCCGGGATAACATGCGGTTCGATCTTCGCGGAAAGGTACAACGGGGTCACCACTACTGCATCGTCGACGAAATCGACTCGATCCTGATCGACGAGGCGCGAACGCCCCTGATCATCTCCGGGCAGGCCCAGGACGACACGGGAAAGTTCCGGGAAGTGAATACGGTGGTTCGCGATCTGAACGAGGCGGAGAAGGACCCCGAAACCGGAGACTACCCGGAGGAACCGAACGGCGATTACAAGGCCGAGGAGAAATCACGGAAGGTCAGTTTCACCGACCAGGGCCTGAACCACCTCGAAGAGCTCCTGAACCGTCGCAACATCATCTCCGGAAGCATCTTCGATCAGGAGAACTTCGAGTATATCCACTACGCCACGCAGGCCCTGAAAGCGCATCGTCTCTATCACCGGGATCAGCAGTACGTGGTAAAAGACGGAAAAGTCGAGATCGTCGACGAGTTCACCGGGCGCATCCTCCACGGGCGTCGCTACTCCGAAGGGCTCCACCAGGCGATCGAGGCGAAAGAGGGGATCAAGGTAGCAGCCCGGAACCGTACCCTCGCGACGATCACGTTTCAGAACTTCTTCCGTATGTACAAAAAGATCTCCGGCATGACCGGTACCGCCGAGACGGAGGCGAAAGAGTTCGGCAAAATCTACGGTCTTGACGTCGTCGTAATTCCGACGAACCGCCCCGTTGCACGACTCGATCAGGACGACGTGATCTACGTTTCGGAATCGGACAAGTTCAACGCGATCTGCGACGAACTCGAACGCCTCTACAAAAAGGGTCAACCGGTCCTCGTCGGTACGATCTCGATCGAACGTTCGGAAAAGCTCTCGGCGATGCTGACAAAGCGCGGCGTCCGCCACGAAGTCCTGAACGCAAAGAACCACGCCCGGGAGGCGATGATCGTTGCCGAGGCGGGTGCGAAAGGTTCGGTGACGATCGCGACGAACATGGCCGGTCGCGGTACCGACATCAAGCTGGGAGGGAATCCCGAGTTCCGCGCCCGGCGACGCGTCGGGGACGATGCGACTCCGGACGAGTATCTCGCCGCGGCCGAACAGGAGCGCGCCCTCTGGGTAACCGAGTACGACGAGGTCCGGCGACTGGGGGGGCTCTACGTCCTCGGTACGGAACGGCACGAATCCCGCCGGATCGACAACCAGCTGCGGGGACGCAGCGGCCGCCAGGGCGACCCCGGGGAATCCCGCTTCTTCCTCTCGATGGACGATGACCTGATGCGCCTCTTCGGAGGCGGACGGTTTAATCTCAAAGCGATCATGGAACGGGGGCTTGAGCCGGGAGAACCCCTCAACCATCCGCTGATCAACAAGTCGATCGAACGTGCGCAGAACAAGGTAGAAGAGCGTAACTTTGACATTCGTAAACACCTCCTCGAGTACGACGATGTCGTCAACGAACAGCGGAAAGTGATCTACGAACAGCGTGACCAGATCATGCAGGACCCGACGCTGATCGAACGCGTCCTCGCTACCGCCGAGGACGTTCTCGCGGAAGTGATCGCCGAGATGGAGCTCCCCTCATCGGTGAGCGAGTCCGCCGCCGCCGCGATCGTGCAGGCTCTCCAGGAACGGTTGCTCTTTTTTGCACCCCGGGATCCCGCGGCGTATACCGAGTTCGGTGCGGCGGAACTCCACGATCGTATCGTCGAGGATATGCGGGCGGAACTCCGAAAGAAAGAGGAGATCGTCGGCAAAGAACGGCTCAACTATATCATTCGCATCGAGTACCTCAGAACCGTCGATCGACGGTGGCAGGACCATCTGGAAAGCCTCGAAGAACTCCGGGAAGCGGTGTACCTCCGGGGTTACGCGCAGCGCAACCCCCTGTTGGAGTACAAGCTCGAGGGATTCCGGATATTCGATGAGCTTCTTGCGGACATCAGGATCAAGATCGCTCGCATGCTCTTCGGGATCAAGGCGCAGGGAATGGAAGAGCGTCGCCCCGCTTCGGTCGTGCAGGGTACGGCGCAGCACCGTGATGTCAACCTCTTCGGAGCAGGTGCGGCGGCGGCGGGAGGAGGCGCACCGTCGGAGGCGGCAGCTCGCGCCGGCGCGGGATCAGCGGGAAGCCGGCCACAGCAGACGCAGGTCCGTCGCACCTATCCGAAAGTGGGACGTAACGATCCGTGTCCCTGCGGGAGCGGAAAGAAATACAAGCACTGTCACGGAAGAAACGCCTGATGTGAGAACGGCGGCACCGGTCCCGCGGGTTCTCGATACGGGTCTCCTGCGATGAGAACAGGACCCGACAAAAACTCCCGGTCCTATACCGGGGCGTAGGCGTTAATGAATGAGAATACTGCGAACAGAATTACCACCGCGATAACCAGTCTGCGCATCATCCTTATCCTTTTACCATATCAGTGGAGATATCGCAACGGGTCGACAAACGTACCGTTGTGAATAACTGAAAAGTGCAGGTGCGGACCGGTGCTCCGTCCGGTATTCCCCATCGTTCCGAGGATCGCCCCGCGGTCGACGTACTGCCCGGTCCGTACCGAAAACCGGTCGAGGTGGGCGTAGAGCGTCTGGAATCCGTCGGGGTGTCGGACGATCACGAAGCGACCGTAGTTCCCGATCTGGCTTTCGACGTGCACCACCCTCCCCGAGGCGGCAGCGCGAATAGGTGTACCGATACCGTTTGCGAGATCGATCCCGTTGTGAAACCGGGGAACGCCGATAAAGGGGTCTTTCCGCATCCCGAATCCGCTGGTGAACTGCCCTCGCGTGGGCCACGCGAAGAGCTCGCCGAGGATGATCTTGAGCTCCGTCTCGTTCAACGTCGCGTTCGGAACAAAGATCACCTGCCCTACGTCCAGCGCCTGACTCCGCATATCGTTGGCGTCGAGAATCGCGTTGATCGTCGTCCCGTGACGGCTCGCGATCGACGCAACAGAATCGCCCGCCTTGACGGTGTAGAGTAATCCGTCACGGTTGGGGATCTCGAAGGTCGCCCCCGCCTGCAGACGGCGGACATCCTCGATCTGGTTGAAGCTGATCAGAGTGTCCAGCTCCAGGTCGTGTTCGATAGCGATCTCGCTGAGAGTGTCACCGGGCTGGACGGTATAGGTGGTAACTTCGAGTCGGGCAAACTGGGAGGGGTCTACTCCGGCTACCTCACCGATTACCGAGAACTCGTCCTGCCGGGGTGCCAGGTTCGAACGGGCCACCAGCTCCTGCTGCGGAGGCATCGCGATCTCCGAGACGACACCGGAGAGGATGATCTCGTCGGATCCGAGGGAGAGCAACATCAGGTTCGCCAGAACCGCAAAGGCGATCGCTGCCGCGAGAACGGGGTACTCCGAGGGCTCGACGCGAAACAGCGCGTCCACGGCATTGCCGAACCCGCGGGAGACTCGTCGGGAAACGCCGCGATACGACGCGTCTGCGGCCGATCCGATTCGGCCGAGATGGAAGGAGGATCGTCGATAGAACGACGGATTGCGACTCGTCCCGACGGCAGCACCACCGGAATCGTTCGGCCTGCGACGGTGCGGACGTGCTCCACCCGAGTCGGTCGACCGAAACCGTATCGCCCGGGAGATCAGACCGGTTCCGAGACCTTCGGCGAAGAATCGTGGCGTCCGCCGTACTCCCTTGAAGGCTGGTCGGTGCGAATCTGAGGTGCCTCGGGCACGATCGTGTTTTCGTCGGCGCGCAACTTTCTGATGCTCGATCACAGTCACCATATGTTAGCAGTATCGACAATAAAAATGGAGCATATTATAGTGGCGTGTGCGGTTTTCCGAGCTTGCCGCGGTCTTGATGATCGATCCTCAGACGAGTTCACTCCATCCTCATGCGGCTTCTGGAAGGTAACGTACCGTGAGCGACTCCGATCGACGACACCAGCGTTACCTCTTCGTTGGATCCGCTCTCGCGGTGGTGGCGGTATTGCTGGTGGTCCGGTACGGCGTCATCATGCTGCCCGGCGCCGCCGCCGGTCCCGTGCCGCGCACCCCCGAGATAGAACGGGGCCCGATACTCGATCGGCGGGGGCGGATCCTCGCGATCCAGACGCGACTGGACACAGTCACCGCCTGGAAACCGGAGGTCGATGATCTCGAGGGAACGATCGATACCCTGTCGCGTATTCTTCAGATACCCCGGGACGAGGTTGGAGCCCGCTTCCGGGGCACAAACAGTTTTGTGATCGTCGAACGCACGATCACTCCGAGTCAGAGCGACGCGATTCGCGGCGAGATCGCCCGGGGCAACCTGTCGGGGGTGCGTCTCCAGGAAGACTTCGGACGAAACTACCCGGAACGGGAAACGGCGGCATCGGTGATCGGGTACGTCGGGGTCGACGACATCGGTCTGGCGGGGATCGAATATATGTTCTCCGGCGAGCTGATACCCTCACCCGACGCCGGCGATGAGACACCGCTGTTGATGGGAAACCAGGTCTTTCTCACCCTCGACCTTGCAATCCAGAGCTTCGCCGATGATCTCGGCGTGCGTATCCTCGACGAATACGATGCGGAGAGTGTCATGATCGCCGTCGCCCACGCACCGACGGGGGACCTCCTGGCGATGTCGGCGCAGCCGTCGTTCGATCCGAACACCTTTCGGCAGTACAGCGAAGACGAGCGCAGGAACCGCCTGATCTCTCATATCTACGAGCCCGGCAGCGTCTTCAAGGTGTTTTCGCTCGCAGCGTTTCTCGATCTTGGCGGGATCAACGAAACCGACTCGTTCCCCACATCAGGCGGATACCGGGCGGACGATGGCTCCTTCGTCATCACCGATCTTGCCGATTACGGGATGGTCACACCCCGGGAGATCATCAAGTTCTCCAGCAACGTCGGCGCCGCTTATGCGTCGGAACGGGTTGAGCCGGGGAGCTTCTACTCGATCCTTCAGGCTTTCGGGTTCGGCGAACGAACAGGCGTCGACCTGAACGGTGAAGAGGCGGGTCTCCTTGCCAAGCCGTCGGTGTGGTCGCGACGCACCCAACGGACGATGGCGATCGGCCAGGAGATCGGTGTCACGGCGATCCAGATGATCGCAGCCGCCCTCACCCTCGCCAACGACGGTGTGTTGCTCCGTCCCCAGATCGTTGACCGGATCGTTTCTCCCACGGGCGAGGTCGTTCGCCGGTTTGACCGTGAACCGGTCCGGGAGGTGATTTCCCCTGCGACGGCGCGGCAGATGCTCGATTTCATGCGGAGCGCCACCGAACCGGGGGGCACCGCCCGCCGGATTCAGGTGGAAGGTATCGACGTTGCCGCCAAGACCGGTACGGCAGAGGTGTTCGATTCCGAGACGGGACAGTACTCGTCGGAACACTTCATCGCGTCTACCCTCGCTCTTTTTCCCGCGGACGACCCGGAGATAATCGTATACGTCGTGATCGACCATCCACGAGGCGTCGAATTTTACGGCGGCCGAATCGCGGCACCCGAAGCGGACGCGTTGATCGAGTTTCTCGTCCCCTACTGGGACATCCCCCGAAACACCGACACCGTTACCGAGCATCCCGGTCGTATCACCGTTGTTGACCCGGAGCTTCCGGAGCTTCGCGATATCGTACCCGACTACTACGGGCTTCCGATCCGAACCCTCATGCCGTTGCTCCAACGGGACGATATCTCGGTCCGGATTATCGGAAGCGGGCACGTCATCCGCCAACACCCCGCCCCGGGGGCGCCGATGGAACCGGGAATGGAAATCCGACTGGAGCTCGAATAGTGACACGTCCCGACGGAACCGGTATTCCCGAGGTCCTGTCCATGATCCCCCCGGATCGTCCCGATCTCGCCCGGGATACGTCGGCGATTCTCACCGACTCCGAAGCGCCTGTGATCTCCCCGGAGGAGTGGGAGATCATTCCGAGCAAAGAGGGCTCTCCGACTCTTCGCCTTGCGGGGCGGTACGTACACAGCCGCTTTGATCCCGTCGCCGAAGGGGAGAAGCGCTTTCAGAGATTCGATGCCCCCGGGATACCCGTCTTCGTCGGGTTAGGCCTCGGATACCTCCTCGAAGCGTTCCGTTCGGCGCGCCTGACGTCCGCTGTTGTGATCGTCTTTTCCCCCGAGGAGCTTCGCGTCGCCCTCCGGGAACGCCCCGCCGCCTGGTGGAACCGGTTCGGACCGGACCGTATCGTTCCTGCCTGGATTCCGGGCGTCATCCCCACCGTTCTTGCCGACGAGGGGATCCACGATCCGGTACCGGTCGTTCTCGAGGGGATAACCGCACGGTGCCCCGAAGCGGCACAGACCGTTCTCGAGACGATCGAGGGGTACCGGAAGCGCTCGGAGGTTAACAGGAACACCCTCCGTCGCTTCGGAAAGCTCTGGGTACGGAACGGTATACGAAATCTCGTATGTTCCGGAGCAGTTCCCGGCATCGATGCCCTCGAAGGGATCGCAGAAGGCGTTCCGGCAGTGATCTGTGGCGCGGGGCCTACCATCGATGATCTCGAACCGGTAATCCGCGACCTCGCCCGCTCCCATCTCCTGATCGCCGTGGATACCGCGGTATCGGTGTTTCAGCGTTGGGGAATATCCCCCCATTTCGCGGTCGTATCGGATCCGCAATACTGGAACACCCGCCATCTCGACGCCGTAACCTTCCGCGACACGGTCCTCGTGGCCGAACCGGCAACACATCCCCGGAGCCTGCCTCTGGAACGGTCCGCTCCTCGTCTCGGCGTCTCTCTTTCCGTTGGGAACGTTTTTCGACCAACGCTTCAACCGAAACCTGCGTCTCGGTGCAGGAGGCTCCGTCGCGACCTCGGGGTGGGACCTGGCGCGGGTTCTCGGTTCCCGGGAGATCGCCCTCGCCGGGATCGATCTCGGCTTTCCGCGCTTACACACGCACTGTGGCGACTCATTCTTCGA
This sequence comes from Alkalispirochaeta sp., assembly GCA_046540055.1. Lineage (GTDB taxonomy): Bacteria > Spirochaetota > Spirochaetia > DSM-27196 > Alkalispirochaetaceae > Alkalispirochaeta. The sequence continues at coordinate 3,965 of JBKHFT010000034.1, read as the reverse complement.
ACGACGCCTGATCGGACGCGCGTCGCGCCTCGCGCCGGCGGAACACGGGATGAGCCGCTATCTCCACGGTGCCGGGGCACGTCCCGTCCCGGCAGCGGGCGGCGGTGAGGTCCTCAGTGACCGGCGGATGGAGGTGTATCGCTCCTGGTTCGCGGAGCAGGCACGACGCCACCCGGAAATCCGGACCGTGCTGTTTTCACCGGAGAGCAGTGCGATTGCGGGAATTGAAGTTGAGACGCCGGCGTCTCGACGTCAACGGTTTCCGGAGATCCCGGGGCGGTTGGAGCGTATTCGCGAGGTTGCGCGGTCCGTCGCGGCAGCGGCGACGGTGCCGGAGTCGGACGGCGTCGCTTTCGGACCCGCGGCGGCGACGCTTTCGGACCTGCGCGACGCCTTCGCCGTTATCAACGATCTGGTGAACCGGGGGATCGCCGCGTGTCGCTATCTGGCAACGGTACCGCATCCGGATATCTCGATCCTCGACGCGATAGATGCCGAGTTGCTTCGGTCACAATCGGGAAACCTTGCGGGTTTTCTCGCGGCGGACGAGGTCGCCCTCGAAGCGCGGAACACCGTCGTCGATCACGAAGGGGCGATCGCCCAGGCAGCGGAGATCTACACCCTGATCGGCCGTTCCTGCGAGTACCACCTCCGGATTATCGATCGCGCACTCCTCAAGCTTCGCCGGAGAAGAACCGATAATATAGTTAAGGCTATAGAATAGCTTCGGGGATGGTGTGCACCGACGTCCAGGCGCATCATCCCTTTTTTAATGGTATTCTGTAGACCTCTTCGTTGATCTGATCCACGTCTACCATCTCCGTCGAGTCGGGCCGTGGCAGAACCGGCGCTTCCCCGACGATCGCGTCCGCCGCGACGGCAACCTCGGTACCGTCAAGGCGTATGACAACCGCCCATTTCGCCGGAAGCATCAACGGGGACGGAAGACGATCTGAACCGAGAGAGGAAAACGGCACGACCCGTCCCCCGACCCGGACGAACGGTGCATCCGCCGCATCCGCCACGAGGGATTGGGGAGTCAACTCCACCGTTTCGGTGACAAACGTCGCGGGGGCGACGAGATGCGTATCGTCCCGCACAAATACCACACCGCGGTAGATCCCCCGCCGGAAGGGGAGATCGATCTCTGCCGTTGTTCCCCGGTCGCTGCTCTTGAGAGTAAGAGTTCCTCCGAAACGCTCGGTCACCGACTCCCGGACGCTACTCAATCCCCCGTGGGCGTTTCGCCCGGCTGCGCGCCGCAGGTCATCCTGGCTCACTCCGCGTCCGTCGTCGTGAATTCGGATCACAAGACGTCCCGCGGTATTTCTGAGAAATACCCGAACCGTGCCGTACACATCTTTCCCCCGCGCCCGTCGTTCCTCCGCCGGCTCGATCCCGTGCTGGATCGCGTTGACCACGAGTTCAAAGATATGCTCCCGCAGCGTGTCGGCGTATCTTGCGGGAACGCTTTCGGAATCTCCCATGACCCGCACCCTCACGTGCTTGCGCAGCTCCCGACCGAGAGTCTCCATGGCGGGTTCCATCTCTTCGAAGACGCGCCGAAGATCCACCGTCAGCGACCGGTCCACGGCGGCGCGAAGCTCCCGCACCACCGCCGCATTATCGTCCTTGACGACGGACTCAAGCTCCCGGACGAGTACCTCCAACCGCTCTACCACCTCGTACGGCGGTTTGAGGCGTACCCCGGGGAGTCGTTCGTACCAGCGCTGTGCCACCGAGGGTGCATCGAGGACCTTTGCAAGGTCGACCGGACGGACTCGACCTTCGTACGCGCCATCCTGAAGAGCGATCCGCGACGTGATCGATTTGAGAGACGGAGGCAACTCGGAGACGACGAGAACACGAACACTCCGCTCACCCAGCACACTCCGGACAACGGCGAACTCCGCCTCGATCGCTTCGACGATCTCGACGGGTCGAGCGCTTCCGGCCTCCAGTTCGACAATATAGGCGTCCCGGTTTGTCTGACGCGCTTCCCTGAGGAGGCGGATCGTCTCTTCCGAACGGCTCAAGAGCTCCCGATCGTCGTCATCGATCTCCAGCAACACCGCCCGGTCCGGTTCGGCGACATCGCCGGGGTGGTCCGTTTCGTCGACCAGCCCGGCTTCACCATCATCACGGTGCCCGGCGATATCCTGGGTGGCATCTCCCTTGCCGGATCGTCGGGGTTCCTCGTACGAATCCCGAAGGGCAAAGATCAGGGGAAGTACATCACCGTCGTCGGGATCGTCCGTCGTTGCGAGGAGCTCCTGCAACGCTTCAAGTGCCTCGGTGCGTGCGTCGTGCCCGAGAAACCGGGACTCCTCCACACGAACCGCAAGCTCTTCCCTCATCTCCGGCAGGTCACCGCTGCCCTCGAGGAGATACCCCTCCAGGCGCTCGACAAATCCGGCGTCTCTCTCGTCAATCGCCACGTAGTACCTCCATCGCCCGGCGGCGAACCCGAATCCTCGGGTCCGCCGAGGCGTACGCGAGGAACCGCCGCATCTCCGGTCGTTTCGACCCGACGGTCTCCACGATCGCGAGACACTGCGCCTCCGACAGCTGGTCGAAAAGCTCGATCAGAACAGATTCACCCCGGACGCCGGGTATCAGCGGAAAGAGACGTGCGCTCTCGTCAGCGATCTCTTTGTCGGTGTCGAACAGGCACTGCCTGATAAACACCCCGGCACTTCGTAGTCCACTGTCCGCGAGTTCCCGGAGCGCCCTGATCCGTGAGTGTCGTTCCGTCGCGGACACCGCGATCCTGCCGAGGGAAACCACCGCCCGGGCATCACCGGCCGATTCACCTCGCCTGATCGGGTCAGGCCGTGGGGCCCGCTGCTGCGCTGAGGATGCGGGTCCTCCGGGCGCGCTCTCTCGTGCGGTGGTGCTCCGTCGTCGCGACGTGTTTTCCGGTTGTGCCGTGGCAGCCCGCCGTCCCGTCGGTGTCCGGCTCCCTCCTGGAGGAGCAGGTCGTCTCGCCGTTGTTGCGGTGCTCCGGCGAACCGGCGCGGTGCGCCCTGCGGAACCGGCTCGGTCGGCGAAGGGCCCCATCCGCGCGTCGATCAGGCGATACGCCTCGATGATCTGTCCAAGCTCAAGACCGTGTCCGCCGTTTACGTCGGGATGAAGTTCCTTGACCAGGAGGCGGTACCGGGAGCGGATCTCCTCCGGCGCAAACCCCGGTTCGACACCGAGGATCGTATATGCCTCACGAAGCTGCACGAGTTCCTCCCGGTGTCGCCGGCTGTGCCTGCTCAGCAATCGCCTCAAGGATGAGCGTCTCGAGGATCGTCACCATGTCATCACCGACGCCGTCGCCGATCTCTTCGAGAAGTTCGAGTATCTGCTCCATCTCGCTCCGGAGATCCCCCTCAACGTTTCGGGAGAGGACCCGTATTCGCCGGACCAGAGAGGCCATGTAGGCCGCAACATCCCCCGACAGTTCGTGGCGTACCACCTCCGACCGTGGCCGTGTGGTGATCTGTCGCTGTACTCCTGTCGTGCGGTCTCCGGCCCGTACCGTCACGAGACCGTCTTCGTCAACGGAGACGGTAACACTGATCCGCGCGCGTCCCTGCGGGGCGGATTCCAGATTGGTAAGGCTGAATCGCCCGAGAGACCGATTGTTCGGCGCAAGGCGCGCTTCGCCCTGAACGAGGTGGATCTCCGCTTCAGCCTGGCCGTCGGAAACGGTGGTAAAGATCCGTGTTCGGCTTGCAGGGATACTCTGATTCTTCCGGATAACCGGAACGCACGTTCCGTCGGAGAGCTCAATCGAAAGGGTATGGGAGAGCGCCTCCCGGAGGCGAAATCCGCCGGCACCTCCGGAGTCGGCGTACAGGGCCGCTCCAACGGCGACGACCTCCTCGGGGTTGATCCGGTGCACCGGGGATACCCCGTACTCTTCCGCAAGAAGACGGCGTACGACGGGAAGACGACTGCTTCCTCCTGCGAGG
>JBKHFT010000033.1:0-25153 GCA_046540055.1 Alkalispirochaeta sp. | reverse complement strand
TTCTCGGGTGATTTGCGACGTCATCGGCGTCCGATCTCTTCCACCAGTGCGGCGTGGGAGAACCAGAAGTGCTGCACTCCCGCCGCCGCTCGGAGAACCTCACCGCTGAGAGGACCCTCAACTGCGCGTCCTGCGACGTTCCACCGGGTACCGTCGTCGCTGGACCGCGGGGACGACCCGGTAAACCGTACCTCCCGGCCCGTCCGGGTTTCCTGAAAGAATACGTTCGCCGTTCCGACGTCACGCCCGTCGGCGATCGAAGCGGAATCGAGGGCGCTCGCGGTGCCTCCCTCCCAGAGCACGATGAACGACGTGCCGCCGACCGCGAGGGAAGCATGTCCGTCCTCGGGAAGCACGGAATAGGGAACGAATCCGGTATCACCGTTGTGTTCGATCGAGACGACCCGCTCCAGGGGCTGGAAGGTATCGCCGGTATCCGGCCCGCGGTAGAGGAAGGGGCGATCCGAGGTGTCATACCCGACGTAGGGGTTGCGGCCATACCCCCGGGTGTACCCCGTTTCCCGGGAGAGGACCGTCGCCTCGGGATAGCTATCCGCCGCGAGAGAGAAGGGCAGCATCGTTGTCGGCACAAAGGTGAGCTGCGACCCCGCGTAGAACCCGGCGATCCCGTCTCCCGACGCCTGCTGCCACCAGCTCTCGGTCTGGCGGTCGTACATGACCAGATTCGAGAAGCGAAGGCGTCCGGTGGTACCGAAGTCGAGGAGATGACCGTCGAGGTCTCGTTCAAAAGCAACGCCGGTGTTGCAGAGGGGGCAGTAGGTCACCGTGACGGGTGTTCCCCCGACGGTGTCGTTCACGATCTCGTGCCAGGTGAGGATCTGGAGGGGATAGATCCTGGTTTCGCCGGTGCTCTTCCCGTCGCCGCTGTCATTCCCGTCCGTCCTACCGCCGGCGCCGCCGATACTGACGACGATTACCGGCTCTCGGGGCGAGAGCCACTCCCGGGCGTCCCGGAGGGATACGAACCGCGGCTCGTCGATGGAAGGGATACCGTCCTTTGGCGGGCCCCCGGAGAGGATATCGGAATAGGGCACCGTTGCCCGGGAAAAATCGGTGATGAACTCCGCGCCTGCGACTCCGGGGGCGTTCTGATCGAGGTATTCCTTCGGTAATTCCTCCCGGGGAACGGGGGGTGTTGCGGGTTGACGCGTCGACGCCGGATCAGCGGTATCGGAAGACTCCGGAATCGAACGCCCCGACGTCTCTGCGTTGTTCGGTGCCCCTCCGGCGTCCGGTTCGGCCCGTTCTCCCTGTCCGCCGGCGTACAGCGCCGTACCGGATCCTGTTGTTGCGATCAGTGCTGCGGTCAGTACTGCTACGATGACGACGAAAGTCCGGAGGGGTATCGGTACCGAAGTCCGGTCCACCCGGCACTCGATGCGTCTCTTTAACATGTATATAAAAGTAACACCCCCGGAGCAACTTCACTGTATTGCGTACGAAATCCATCAGAGTTGTGTCTCACCATGGGCGTCCAGCGGATACAACAGCCGGCCGGTACTCCGGATCGCTTCGGAGACCGACTCAGTCACTCGTTCAACGTCAACGACATCCACTCGCCACGTAGAACCCTCGCACACCGCCATCGCCTGATAGATATCTCCCCCTTCTATCGCGATGTCGATGTCAAAATCGGGATTCGACGGGATATCGGCAAGGAGGGACCCGAAGAGATAGATTCTCCGTATACCGGCAAGGCGTGATATCCGAGCCGCGAGGGCCGACGCTTCCCTCCGGGCCTCTTCCGCCCTGATCGCGGTACGTCGTCGCTCTTCCTCGTTCCGTTTCCGGAGACCGTCGGCGAACGGGCGTGGATCGAACCTGGCGGTCCCGTTGGGTTCCTGTTCAGAGGGCATCGGCGATCTGTTGCAGCTTTTCCCGGAAAGCCCGGTGGATGTCGGGGAACTCCCTGAAAAACACCGAGACTTGCTTCTGAATCTCCGTCGTCTTGTGGGGATCCAGATCCTCACCGTAGAGATTTCGTAATCGGTGACGGAATCTCAATATCTCCCGGACGAGGGCAGTGTGACGAGAATCGGTCAATACTGCGGGGCGTACACCGGGGATCTCGAGGGCCATTTTTTCTACAAGTCCCTGGTGCCAACGATCGCCCGCTCCGTTACTCCTTCGGGATGACCGGAATCTGCGACAGATCGTAGGGGGTTGCCTGGTATACGTGGTAGTTCAACCAGTTCGAGAAGAACAGGTGCGCGTGGGCGCGCCACGTCGGGATCGGTTGTCGCGCCGGGTCGTCGTCGGGGAAGTAGTGTACCGGCACCGCCGTGTCCATACCCCGTGCGATATCGCGGTGATACTCCCTCGCGAGGGTGTCCGCCTCGTATTCGAGATGCCCGGTGATGAACACCTGACGCCCCTCAAAAGCGGAGACAACGCAGACCCCCGCCTCCTCGGAGGTTGCGAGTATTTCGAGCTCGGGTCTCGCCTCGATATCCTCCTGTCGCACGTCGGTGTACCGGGAATGGGGAACGGGGAAACGATCGTCGAAGCCGCGGAAGATCGGATGGTGGTCGTCAAGACGGTCGTGCTGGTACACCCCGAAGAGCTTCCGGGGCAGGGGGTGCTTGTCGATTCCATAGTGGTAGTAGAGTCCCGCCTGGGCTCCCCAGCAGATGTGCAACGTGGAGTATACGTTCCCGAGACTGTACTCCATGATCGCCGCGAGCTCGGACCAGTAGTCCACATCCTCGAAGGGGATCGTCTCCACCGGTGCGCCGGTGATCACCATCCCGTCGTAGCGCTCGCTGCGGATGTGCTCGAGGGAGGTGTAGAACCGCTCCAGGTGCTCCGGATCGGTGTTGCGTGACTCGTGGGAGACGGTATGGACGAGGTCGATATTCACCTGGATCGGGGTATTACTCAACAGCCGCAGGAGTTGCGTTTCCGTAGCGATCTTCGTCGGCATCAGGTTGACGATCGCGATCTTGAGGGGACGGATATCCTGGTGGACCGCCCGCTCTTCGGTCATAACGAAAATATTCTCGCGTTCCAGGTGTTCCCGGGCGGGCAATGCGTTGGGAATGTTGATCGGCATCGTAACCTCCTTGGATACTTCCGGTAGCGGCCCCGGCCGTATACGCCGGGGGCGTTCGGACGGAGGCGGCGAGTCTATGGCATCGACATCATCATGGCGGAGCGGTAGAGCAGTGCAGGGATCGCAGCGTTACCGATAATGGTATGTCCGCCGGTCAGGTTTACCATACGGGAAACGTAGCGCGTCTCGCCGTTTACGGCAAGGGGCAGAGGAGCGACGGGGGCGAACCGGATATGGCGGCAGGGGTGCCGGGCCGAGTGGCGCCGGTTTCGTGATCACCCCGTTCGGGGTGGGGTCCGGTACCGTCGCAAGGTTGAGCGCTACCTCTTGAGCACGTTCCGTCGCCGGTGACCATCATCAGAGCCGGGACCGCGGCACGGTGTACCGCCCGTCACGGTAACGGTACACCGAACCCCGCGACGAGTGTCCATGACTCGGTAATCTTCTTCTTCAGGTAGTTCTCGTAGGTACGGCGGGTGAGGCCCGCTTCCGGCACGAGGGACGCGATCATCTCCCGGATGCGTTGTATCCGTCCCAGAAGCGCTTCGAGGGTATCCGTTGCAGAACGGGCCGCAGCAGCGCGAAATCCGGCGGAGAGTTCCCCGATCAGTTCCGGGACGGTGGTGATCCCGGTGATACGCGCCGCGCTGCTCCCGGCGAAGACGAACCCCTGTTTCAGATTTCCCTGTCGGGCGTTGTTCAATGCGATGGAGATACAGTACTTCGCCTTGTCGGCTTTGCAACTCGATAGACACTGCCAGGCGCATTTGAACGCGGGGCGAATACCCGCTTCGGAATCGGCGATGAAGGTGTTTCGGATCGCGCGGCCGGGCATGCCGACGGGGCTCTGAATCAGGCCGATGTCGCTGTCGTTCGCATCGACGTACGCCTCTTTGAACCGTTCGTCGGCGTCGCACTCCTCCGTGGCGACGAAGCGTGTGCCCATCTGGACGCCTTTCGCGCCCAGTTCGAGAACGGTGTGGATGTCTTCACCGGTGAAGACGCCGCCTCCGGCGATGAGGGGGATCTCCCGCTGGAATCGTTTTTCAAAAGGGCGGAGTGCCTCTACGATCGCCGGGGTGATCGCCTCGAGCTGATACTCCGGATCGTCGATCTGTTCCGCGGTAAATCCGAGGTGACCTCCCGCCTGAGGCCCTTCAAAGACGACCGCGTCCGGTACGTCGTTGTAGATCTTCTCCCACATCTTGAAGATCATCTCCGTTGCACGGACGGAGCTGACGATCGGGACCGCCTTGACGCCGGCGTCGCGCATGCGGGGGACCGGGAGGTTCTTGATCGGCAGACCTGCGCCCATGAAGACGATATCGACCTGCTCCTCGATCGCCACGTCGAGGAGGTCGGCAAAGTCGTTGACGGCAACCATGATGTTTACACCGATAACCCCCTGCGTCCGGGTACGGGCTGCACGAATTTCCCGGCGGAACGCACGGAGGTTCGCCGCTTTTCCGTCCCTGTAGTAGTCCCGTTCCAGCAGTCCGATCCCGTTCGCCGCGATCACTCCGATTCCACCGGCGTCGGCGACCGCAGACGCCAGCCCGGAGAGGGAGATCCCGACTCCCATTCCTCCCTGGACGATCGGAACCGGAGCGCGGAGGTTGCCGATCCTGATTGCGGGCCACGTCGGATGGGCATCGCGAATAGCGCGGCCGTATTCTCGCACCCGTCGGAGGATCGTGGTATCACCGGTCTCGGTGACAATATCGTGGGTTATCTGTTTCAGCCGGGCGACGGCTGCGTCGAGTCGTTGTGGAAGCATCGTTTCACTCCATCAGGGCGCATTTAGCGATTGAAATTATCGGTCTGTGACCGATAAACTATTGTCGCACGTATTCTTCATGCTTCATAGGGGCGAATCGGAGGTTACACGATGAATACACCACGAATAGTGATCACCGGGATCGGGGTCATCAGCTCTATCGGGCAGGACCGGTACGAGTTCTGGGATGGACTGACCGCGGGGCGGTCCGGCGCGGCACCGATTACGGCGTTCGACACAACCGGTTTCAAGAGTCGTATCGCCGCGGAAGCACGGGAGTTCGACCCCGAGCGGTACCTTTCGAAGAAGCGCGCGCGACGGATGGCGCGGTTTTCCCAGATGGCGTCCTCCGCGGCGCAGCAGGCGATCGAAGACGCAGGACTTGATCGGGATGAACTTGCGGGAACCCGAGCGAACCGTGCTGGTGTTGTGATCGGTACCGCAGCCGGGGACTACGTGAATCTGGAAGAACAGTACTCGATTCTCCGCGATCGCGGGCCCGGGTACGGGCATCCCCTGGCGGTTCCGATGATCATCCCGAACATGTCTTCCGCAAACGTTGCGATCGATCTCGGGATCGAGGGCCCCAACCTCGGCGTGGTGACGGCGTGTTCATCCGGGGCTCACGGGATCGCTCTGGCGGCGATGATGCTTCAGTCGGGGCGGGCGGACATCATGCTCGGTGGCGGCGCCGAGGCGGCGATCTCCCCCCTCACGGTGAACGCTTACGGGTGCATGGGGGTGCTTACGAGCCGGAACGACGAACCTGTGTTGGCGTCTCGTCCCTTCGATCGTGATCGCGACGGGTTTCTGATCGGCGAGGGCGCGGCGGTTCTGGTGATGGAACGCGAGACGGATGCAAAGGCGCGGGGCGCCGAGATCATCGCATACCTCGGGGGGTTCGGGATGACCGCCGACGCGCACAGCGTGGCGATCCCGGAACCGGACGGGAAAGCTGCCGCCGCCGCGATGACCCAGGCCCTTACCGACGCAGGCGTGAATCCCGAAGACGTCGGGTATATCAACGCTCACGGAACCTCGACGGGCGCGAACGACCGGACCGAGACGATCGCGATCAAGGGCGCATTCGGAGACCACGCGTATCGCCTTGCGGTGAGCTCGAACAAATCGATGATCGGTCACACCCTCGGGGCGGCGGGCGCCGTGGAAGCGGCTGCGACGGTGCTGACCCTCCATCACGGCGTGATCCCGCCGACGATCAACTACGAAACCCCCGACCCTGATTGTGATCTCGACTACGTGCCGAAAACGGCGAGGGAACAGCAGGTGACCGCAGCGATCTCCAACTCCTTCGGGTTCGGCGGGCAGAACTGTTCGTTACTGTTTACCGCTTCCTGACCGTATTGGTCCTTCGGGGCTCCTTTTCCTTGACGACAGGTGAAGTGGGCCCCCTATAATGAACAGATGCGCCACCTCAGTACGAAAATAGCGGTAGCGACGGGGATTCTCGCCGCTCTTGTGATGGTCTCACTGACGTTGTTCGTTTTCCTCAACGTAACCGGTTTTCAGCGAGAATCGGAAGAGCTGAGTCGAGAACGGCTCCTCGCGGATTACGACCACCTGATCAAGATGCTTGTGGAGAGCGTCGTCACTTCGATCGACGCGATCCATCAGCGTCACCTTGACGGCGAGCTCACCGCCGAAGAAGCACGCGACCTCGCGGCGGTGATCGTTCGGGAAGCGACCTACGGAGAATCCGGATACTTCTGGGCGGATCGGACGGACGGAGTGTTGGTAGCACACCACTATCTTCGGGACACAGAGGGTTCCGATCGGTCCAACCTTGAAGACGCCAACGGTACGATGATCATCCGGAACATTCTGGAGGTAGCGCGTTCTCCTGAAGGGGGATATACGGAGTACTGGTTTCCCAAGGAAGAGGGCGGAGAACCCTATCCGAAGCGGGCGTACTCCCTGGCGTTCGAACCCTACAACTGGGTGATCAGTACCGGCAACTACTACGACGAGATTGACGAGCTGGTGGGACGCATCCGTGCGGAGAACGAACGCTCCCTTGCCGCCCTTACCGCGGCGCTGACCGCGTTTTCCATCGCCGCGATCGCTGCGTTCGTCGCGCTCGTATTTCTCCTGGGGCGCCGCCTCACGATGCCGCTACGGAAAGTGGAGCACTCTCTGAACGAGATCGCCGAGGGTGCCGGGAATCTCACCCAACGCGTCGAGATCGTCGGAAAAGATGAGGTCGGTCGTGTTGCCGAAAGCTTCGATCGCTTTGTCGCATCGTTGCAGGAGATGGTTACCGGGATTCAGAGGTCCGTCGCCACCTTGCGGAACCTCGGTGACGATCTTGCGGGGAACTCCAACGAGACCGCTGCGGCGATCCACCAGATCACCGCCAATATCGACAGTGTGAAATCCCAGGTCTACGCCCAGGAACAGGAGGTCGAGACGACCGCCGCATCGGTGGAGGAGTTGACCAGGAATATCTCCAGCCTGGAACAGCAGATGTCGTCGGAACAGGAGACGCTGACCGAGACGTCGGAGCACGTCGCCTCGATGGTGAAAATGGTCCAGGCGATGGTACGGGATGTGAGCGAAACGCAGAGTGAACTCGCTTCGCTTCGGGAGAAGATCCGGCAGGGTGGTGAAGGGATCGAGCAGACGGGAATGGCGGTACAGCAGATCAGAGACCGTTCGGAGCAGCTCCAGGAGGCGAACACGTTCATCGTGAATATCGCGAATCAGACGAATCTGCTGGCGATGAATGCGGCGATCGAGGCTGCCCACGCCGGCGAGAGCGGACGAGGGTTCGCCGTAGTCGCCGAGGAGATCAGGAAACTGGCGGACCAGGCGAGTACCCAGTCCGGGGTGATCGGAAACGAGATTTCCGGAATCCACGGCGATATCGAGAGCACCTCGGCTCAGACCGAGGCGACACGGGAGCTCTTCGAACTGGTAAATACGACGATCGATACCGTCGACAATGTCTTTTCCCGGGTATCCGCCGGTGCGGAACAGCAAGGATCCCTCAGTGACCGGATCGGGCATGCCCTTGAGACCCTCACCGAGATCGCCACGACGGTACACCGTGGCGCCGGAGAGATGACCGCGGCGGACAAACAGATCCTCGAGGCGGTGACCAAACTGCGGGACCGGGCGTACCACATGCGGTCGTCGATGGACGAGATCTCCGTCGGCGTTTCGGAGATCAACACCGCGGTAAACGCCCTCAACGATCTCTCCAACAGTACCCGCGACGCGATCGCGGAGATCACCGAGCGGGTCGACCGGTTCGAGACGTAGCGGGGGATACATCGGTGGGGTACATGGAGCCCCGCCGTACAGCCCCTACACGTTGACACCGGCGATTCGTACAGGAGCGAACGAGGGACACCCGCTCCTTCGCGAACTGCGTGTTGACACTCCCCCGGCTCTCTTTGTACCTTATCCCCGGTTTTCGGGGCAGGGTGCGTCGATTCGTCGACAATTCCCGACCGGCGGTGAAAGTCCGCGAGTCCCTCATTGGGGCTGAACCGGTGAAATTCCGGTACCGACGGTACAGTCCGGATGGGAGAAAACCATGTGGGTACATCGTGTACACGAGGCGTTGACGTCGGTACTCCGGCGGACCGCTCCTGGTACCGTACCCTCCTCCCGTTGTGGCACGCCCCCGAGCACACGCTCGGGTTTTTTTGTGCCCTGGCCCTCCTCGCGGGGATTCAGGGACGCGCCGCCACACTACCAATGAGATCGCCCCGAACCAGGAGGATCTCATGTCGCACACACCACTACCCTCACTGGAGGGGACCCTCACCCTCGCGGCCGGAGGTCGCGGGACCGTCTCGCCGAATCCGATGGTCGGTGCCTGCGTCGTCCGCGACGATCGCGTTGTCGGGCGGGGTTACCACGGACGGTACGGTGGTCCTCACGCCGAGGCGGTCGCCCTCGACGAGGCGGGGGAGGCCGCCCGGGGCGGAACGCTCTATTGCAACCTCGAACCGTGTTCTTTTACCGCGCCGGATAAACACCAGCCCCCCTGCACGCGACGGATCATCGAAGCAGGAGTGCGTCGTGTCGTTATCGGGCAGCTCGATCCGAATCCTCGCGTCAGCGGTCGCGGGGTGGAGGAACTCCGGCGGCACGGTATCGAGGTCGAGATCGCCCGGGACGCCACGGAGTTCTGGCGGTTCAATGACGCGTTCAACACGTGGATGGCGTTACGACGCCCCTTCGTCCATCTCAAAACCGCGATGAGTCTTGACGGTCGCGTCGCCACAACGACGGGTGACTCCCGGTGGATTACCGGTACCGAGGCGAGAGCTCGAGGTCACCGGTTCCGGTCGGAGCGGGACGCGATCGGTGTCGGGATCGGGACCGTCCTTGCCGACGACCCGATACTGACGAACCGACACGGACACGGCACTGATCCCCGGCCCGTCGTGTTCGACTCACACCTCCGGATACCCCTCGAATCGGCGTTGGTTTCCAGACGAGGGAAGGAACTCGTCGTCGTCTGTTCCGGAGGAATGGCGGATGACGCCGGGACGTGGCCCCGGTATCCGTCGACGGGGCCTGTTGAAGCGGGGACGGAGGTCCCCGGCGCCGGGACGGAGCGCCCCACGGCAGATCCGGGTACCCTGGAAGCGCGGAAACGTGCGCTGGAAGAGCAAGGGGTAACGATCGTTCCTGTTGCCCTCGACACCGACGGGCGATCGGATCTTACCGAGGCGATCCACCGCCTCGCCCGACTCGGGATCACATCGATACTCATCGAGGGAGGGCCGACGCTGCTCACTTCGTTTCTCCGTGCAGGACTGTACGACCGGATCTCCGCGTTTATCGCTCCGACACTGATCGGGAGCGGTCGGGACGCCGTCGGAGATCTCGGTATCGAGTACCTGCGAAACGCGATCGACCTCGAGCAGGTTCGGTGGGAGAGCGTCGGGGACGACCAGCTGCTGGACGCGTACCGACCGGGATGGCTCGCCGAGGTGACCTCGGTGATCTCCACATCCGCCGCCGTCGGGGTCGGCGCCGCGGCGCCCGCGAAGGAGGTGCACCATGTTCACCGGGCTGGTTGAAGAGACCGGAACGGTCCGCTCCGTTCACCGTCGCGGGCGGTATCAGCTGATTGAGATCGCCGCGGTCACGGTTCTCGAGGGCACTCGCGTCGGCGACTCGATCGCCGTCGACGGGGCGTGCCAGACCGTTTCGAAGATCGATTCCGACCGATTCTTCGTGGAAGCCCTCGACGCCACCCTGACGAAAACAACCCTCGGGGAGTACCGGACGGGACGGCGGGTACACCTTGAGCGGGCGCTTGCGGTGGGAGATCGCCTGGGAGGCCACCTCGTCCAGGGGCACGTTGACGGGACGGGCCGTGTTTCTTCGGTCCGACAGGACGGGGAGAACGTGTATCTGCGCATCGGGTTGCCGGACCACCTTCTGAAGTACTGCGTCGCCGAAGGATCGATCGCCGTGGACGGCGTGAGTCTGACGATAGCGGGCCTCGCTGATCCGGAGATCGAGATCAACGTGATCCCCACCACCTGGCGGGAGACGGTATTCCCGGAACGCCGGGTCGGGGATGCGGTGAATCTCGAGGTGGATCTTCTCGCACGGTACGTGGAGCGCCTCCTGTCTGGTGGAGACCCCCGGACCGGTACGCGGGACGTACCGGTACCGACAGCCTCCCCCGCGCCGAACTTCTCCGGCCCGGGGGAAACACGTTCAGCGGGAACAAATCGGCCGGGCCTTACGGAAGAACGGCTGATCGCCCTGGGGTACGGACGATGAAACAACACAACAATCCAGCACCATGTGAAAGGGAGATGACGGAGATGAAACAGCAACACACAAGAGACCGTGTCGAGACGGCGATCCGACGTCTTGCAGACGGAGGGATGATCCTCATCCAGGACGATGACGGCAGGGAGAACGAAGGTGACCTTGTCGGTGCCGCCTCCCGAGCGACACCGGAGATGATCAATTTCATGGTGACCTACGGACGGGGCCTCGTCTGCCAGCCGATCACCGAGGAAACCGCGGAACGTCTCGACCTTCCGCCACAGGCGGCACGGAACACCGAGAGTCACGCGACGGCGTTTACCGTCAGCGTCGACGCTGCAACGGGGATCACCACGGGCATATCCGCGGAGGACCGGGCCGTCACGGCGCGCATAATCTCCGATGCGTCGTCGCGCCCGGAGGACCTTCGCCGTCCGGGGCACATCTTTCCCCTCGTGGCGAAGCGGGGCGGCGTCTTCGAACGGCGAGGGCATACCGAAGCGTCCCTCGACATCGTGCGCCTCGCAGGCCTTCCCCCGTCGGCGCTGATCTGTGAAGTCCTTTCAGAGGACGGAACGATGGCGCGGGGTCGGGAACTCGCGAAGCTCGCGGAGGCGTGGAACATCCCGCTGATCTCCGTGGAGGATATCATCGCCTACCGGAGAGAGATCGGAGACTACGAGATCGCCGACTCCGGGAGTGCCCGGCTGCCTACCGAATTCGGCGAGTTTACCGTCACCGCCTTCACCACCAACGATCCCGAGGCACGGGAGGCGCTGTTGCTCGAAGCCCCCGGCCGGATGGACAACCACCCCGCCGATGCGCCTGCCGCCGGCAGGGTTGCCGCCGCCGACACGGCTTCCGTCGCGAGGGCACCCCTTGTTCGGGTACACTCCGAGTGCCTTACCGGCGAGGCGCTCCACAGCGCCCGCTGCGACTGTGGTCCCCAGCTCGACACCGCGATGCAGCGGATAGCCCATGAGGGTGGTGCGATCGTCTACCTTCGACAGGAAGGTCGCGGTATCGGGCTCTTCGAAAAGATCCGTGCCTACACCCTCCAGGACGACGGGCTCGATACGGTTGAGGCAAACCTGGCCCTCGGTCACGCCCCGGACCACCGCAGCTACGGCGTTGCCGCGGCGATCCTTCGCCGCAGGGGATACGACCGCGTCCGGCTGATGACCAACAACCCCGAGAAGATCGAATCCCTCCGACGAGGCGGGATCACCGTCGAGAATCGCGTTCCGATCCACGTGGGACGGACGCAGTGGAACCTTCACTACATGAACACAAAATATTCCCGGATGGGACATCTCAACCCGGACCAGGCGGGAAATCCCGCCCGACGGAACGAAGAAGCAAAGGAGTACGCTGGATGAACGGAATACACACCTACGAAGGAGCCCTCACGGGGCGTGGAAAGAAATTCGGAATCGTCGCCGGGCGGTTCAACTCATTGATCACCGAGCGCCTCCTGGAGGGCGCGGTAGACTGCCTCACGCGCCACGGGGTCGCTCCCGGCGATATCGAACTCGCCCGGGTACCCGGGTCGTGGGAGATACCGGTGACGGCAAAGCGGATGGTGCAGCGCGGTGTCTATGACGGAGTGATCTGCCTCGGCGCAGTGATCCGGGGAGGGACTCCTCACTTCGAATACGTTGCCGCGGAGGTGAGCAAGGGAGTTGCCGCGATCAGTATGGAGACGGGAATCCCCGTCACTTTCGGGGTTCTGACGACGGACACGATCGAACAGGCGGTGGAACGGGCCGGTACGAAGGCGGGAAACAAAGGGTGGGAAGCCGCGGAAGCGGCTCTCGAGATGGTTAACCTCTTCGGCTCTCTCACCTCCGGGATCGGGTAGCCTGTCGCGGGTACCGAATTACCGGGGCACCGGTCCTTCGGTCGCTGCTTCCCCCGGCTCGCCTGTCCTGGTCGGAGATCTCCGCGTACCGGCCATTCCGGCCGGCCTGTTTCCCCCGGCCCGCCTGTCCTCGACGGGGATCTCCGGCACTACCGTCGCTGGGCGTCGGTAACGGCGAGGGCGGTGATCTGAAGGATCTCCCTCGCCTCGGCGCCCATCTGCAGGACGTGGACCGGCTTCGCCATACCGCTGAGGATCGGGCCTAAAAGCTCCCCGCCGCCAAGCATGCCGAGAAGCTTGTAGGCGATATTCCCTGACGACAGATTGGGAAAGATCAGGGTGTTCACCCGCTTACCCACCAGGTCGCTGAAGGGGTAGTTCTTTGCAAGGAGTTCCGGATCCAGCGCCACGTTCGCCTGAATCTCTCCATCGATCGTGATATCAGGAAAGCGCTGCTTCGCCCTCGCCGTCGCCTCCGCCATCCGCGTCGCCTGTTCCCCCGGAGCGCTGCCGAAATTGGAGTACGACAGGAGGGCGACCACCGGTTCTATCTCGAAGTCGCGAACCCGACGTACCGTCAGTTCGATGATATCCATCAGGGTATCCAGATCGGGGTTGACGTTGACCGTCGTATCCGCAAAAAAGTACGTGCCTCGCCGGGTGTTCACTACGTACAACCCGGAGACACGTCCGGTACGTTCCCCGGTTCGTGGTGTCTCGGCGGTGCGATCAGTCCCGATCAGCTGCAGCGCCGGCCGAATGACCTGCGGGTACGGTCGTGTTCGTCCGCTCACCATCGCGTCCGCCTCTCCCGCTTCCACCAGGGCTGCTGCGAAGTAATCGTACTCGCCGACAAACCGTCGCGCGTCATGGATCGTCATACCCCGCCGCTGCCGTCGGGCGAAGAGCCGTCGGGAATAGCGATCCATCCGCTCCGTTTCGATCGACGGATCCAGGATCGGAACGCCTTCGAGTCCCGCCAGACCGTGACGTCGAATCAGTTCCCGGACCTGCTCGACCGGTCCGACCAGCACCGGATGGGCGATTCCCTGCGTCACCGCCATATCCGCCGCCTTGAGGACCTCGTAGTCAAGCGCTTCCGGATAAACCACTCGCTTCGGATCTCGCCGTGCCGTCGCGATGATGCCGGTAATCAGTTTCTGTCCCATCCCTACCCGCTCGAGAAGCTGCGCCTCGTAGTAGGGCCAGTCGGTGATCGTACGACGGGCAACCCCGGTCTCGATCGCCGCCCTGGCAACCGCGGGAGCGATCGTCGTGATCAACCGCGGATCGAGGGGTTTCGGGATCAGGTACTCCGGACCGAAAGCGAGTCGCTCTCTGGTGTAAACGCGACGCACCGCCTCCGGTATCGGTTCCCGGGCCAGGTCGGCGATCGCATGAGCGGCGGCGATCTTCATCGCACCGTTGATCTCCCGGGCGCCGACATCGAGGGCCCCCCGAAAAATATACGGAAAGCCGAGGACGTTGTTGACCTGATTCGGTGTGTCGCTGCGGCCGGTAGCGATGATCAGATCCGGGCGCGCCTCCCGAGCGACGGCGGGCGCAATCTCCGGGTCGGGGTTGGCAAGGGCGAAGATGATCGGTTTCGGCGCCATGTTCCGAATCTGTTCCGGGGAGACGATGTTCGCCGCCGACAGCCCCAGCAGCAGATCCGCCCCGTTCAGGGCGTCATCGAGGGTAGTGACGTCCCGGGTCGTAGCGAACTCCCCTGCGGGACCGAGATCCCGGCTGCCGTCGTCCCGAATCACCCCGTCGCGATCGAACATCACGATACGATCGCGTTGCACTCCGAGATCGACGAAAAAGCGCGTGCACGCCAACGCAGCGGCTCCGGCACCGAGGACCACAACGTTCAACGACTCCAGCGACTTCCCCACGATCTCGCAGGCGTTGATCAGCGCCGCCCCGGTGATGATCGCGGTCCCATGCTGGTCGTCATGCATCACCGGGATCGCCATCCGTTCCTTGAGTCGCCGTTCGATTTCGAAACACTCCGGCGCCTTGATGTCCTCGAGGTTGATCCCCCCGAAACTTGGTTCCAGGGCGGCAACGGCATCGACGAAACTGTCCACGTCGCGTCGGGTGATTTCGAGGTCCACGCTGTCGACGCCGGCGAAGCGCTTGAACAGGACCGCCTTGCCCTCCATCACCGGCTTCGCCGCGGCGGGACCGATATCGCCGAGACCGAGAACGGCGGAGCCGTCGGTGATAACGGCAACCATATTGCCCCGGGCGGTATATTCAAAGCTCTTGTCAGGATCGCCGGCGATCTCCCTGCACGGCTCGGCAACACCGGGCGAATACGCGAGGGACAGGTCGTACTGCGTGGTGAGGGGCTTCGTCGGAGCGATCTCCAGTTTGCCCGGGGAACCTTCTCGATGGTAACGAAGCGCTTCGTCTCTCAGACTCATGACCGGATGATACCCGCTGGACCGGCTCCGGTGAACCCCGGGAACGGACATGACCCACCCAGGCGACTGCGGCTTGATCGGGCCCGCCCCTCTCATTGCCGGCCGCGCCGACAACGGGCACGTCGCCGGCTACGGCTGGATCGGGCCCGCCCCTCTCATTGCCGGCCGCGCCTCGACCGGTCCCGCCCCACGGATCAGAACTCGACGCGGACAACCGCCCCGTCATCGTTCATGAGAGTCACCGTCCAGTTGTCATCCTCGAGACTTCGGAGAAACGCGGTACCGAAACCACCGTGTTCGCCCTTCAGCACATCCACGGGAAACCCGGGGCCCGTATCGCGCACCTCAACTGCACGGCGTCCCGTCCCCGGGTCCCGGCGGGCGGATACGGTGATGCGCACCGGCTGCTGCGGTGCAGGTGTCTGATCCCGGCTTCCGTTCTGGTTCCCGGAAGCGGTCTTCCCGTAGTCGCCGGAATTCGGCGTTGCCGCGGCGTACTTGTACGCATTGATCAACCCCTCGCTTGCGATCAGTCCGGCGTAGAGCGTCTCCCGGGGCGTCGTCGGGAACGACTCCAGGACGAGGTCGATCGGTGCGTGTCTCCCCGGTTCCGCGTAGGCGTCCTCAATCGCGGCGCTCAGCTCCGAAAGATATCCGGCGATGTCCGCGGAATAGTCGTTTTCGAACAGCTGCTTCTGGAGAATCGCGTAGGCGCTGACCTTCTGTTCGACTTCGGTTGCAAAGATACGCTGCGGTTCGGTTGTTGCGAACCCCGCCTGCGTGTGGAGCAGACTTACGAGGGACTGAAAATGGTTCTTGCTTGCGTGGAGACTCTCCCGAAACACTTTCTGCTGCTCCACGATCTCTCCGGCGAGCTCCCGCAACGCCCGGTTGAGGAGGATCATGCCGATCGCCATGAGAATCGAGATCGTGAGCGCCGTAAACTCCGCTCTCCACGCGACGCTACGCGGTGTTTCCCAGGTCGCGAACATTCCGGTGAGGGTGATTATTCTCCGCACCGCCATCAGCACGATCGCCGTCGCGATACAGATCCACGCGAGCTTCCGCGGGGTGTAGAGGACGTTGAGAATTGCGAATACCGCCGCCGTTACCTGGATCGCGATCGATACGCTGAGCACAACGGCGAACAGCGTATTTATCATGCCTTCACTATAGGACAAACCGGGAAGAAATGCGAGGTTTGTCGGTCGTGGAGCCGACAAACGCCGGAAACGACGCTACACCACGACTCGCATTACTACGCTGCGATTCATATCAATGTGCTGCTGCTCCCATCACCAGGCGGTCTCCGGTGCGCCAACGATATCACCTGGACGGCTCCGCTGCCGGCCGTTGAACGCGCCCCCCGGACAGGTACTACCGTTCCCCCGTCTTCTTGATGATATGATACCCGAACTGCGTCTTCACCACTCCCGAGATCTTGCCGCGGCGCATCTTCACCACCGCTTCCTCAAAAGGCTTCACCATCTTCCCCGGTCCGAACCATCCCAGGTCGCCACCCTTCGATTTGCTCGGACACGTCGAGAACTCCTTCGCCAGCGCCTCGAAGCGCGCGCCGCTTTTCAACCGCTTCAGGATCTGTTCCGCCAGACCCTTCTCCTTCACCAGAATATGACTTGCTCGCCACTCCATACGCCGACTATAGCGACTCCCGTCGCGGCGGTGAAGTCCCGGAGGTACAATCGAACTGACGGTCCGGGGAGTCCCTGGCCGTAGCCCCGGGCGTCACCCGGCACCGGGGGCACGGGATGGTCGGCGCACAACCAACCGGTGTCGGCGCAGGAGCGGCGCCGTCACGGGGATGCCGGTCAAAGCGGCGTCAGAGCTCAACCTCTTGCGGGCGGGGCAGGAGCGCCACCGTCACGAGAATTCCCGCGACTGCCGTGGCGATCACCGCCCAGAACGTGGTGACCAGCGTTCCCGTCAGGTTCGTCAGAAACGCCGAGGCGACGCCTCCGGTGAGGGCCCCGACGCCGTACGCGGTATACATGATCCCGTAGTTCGCGGCGTAGTGAAGGGGACCGAAGTACGTCGTTGTCGCCGTCGGGGCGATCGCAAGCCACCCTCCCAGCAACAGCCAGAGGAGAGCGAATCCGACGAGGTACGGCACCACACCAAGGGGCGCGGCAAGTATCGCCGAAACTGATCCGACGATGATGATTATGAACGCGAGGATCGCCGTCCGTCGTGCGCCGATGTGGTCCGTAAGCCACCCGAAGATCGGTCGGCCGATTCCATTGAACACCCCGAACCCCGCGACCGCCGCCGCCGCGGCCCCGCGACGAATGCCCACGACCTCGATCCCGTAGGCGGCGCTCATCCCGATCGCGGTGAGCCCGGCGAATGTGCCGAGGGCGAAAGTGATCCACAGGCCGTAGAAGATCGGCGAACGTAGCATCTCCCGGGGACCGATCTCGATCCCGTCGGAGTGAAGCCCTGCCCGAACGGCATCGTGCGGCGCCCGGTGCATCCAGAACGTTGCGGTGGACAGGATCACGAGGAACGCGACACCGAGGATGCGGAACGTCATCGTAACGCCGACGTGCTCGATGAGGATCTCCGCCACCGGGGCGGTCACGAAGGGGGAGAGCCCGAACCCGCCCAGAGTCAACCCGAGAGCGATCCCCCTGCGCCGGGGAAACCACGATGCAACGACAGCGAGGGGTACTCCGTAGGAGAGGCCGACGCCAAAGCCGGCGACGACCCCGTACGTGAGGGCAAGGGCGCCGATGGATGAGACAAACCCTGCGGCGAACCACCCCGAAGCGACGAAGAAGGCGCCGACCGCGAGGGTTGCCCGGGTACCGATATGTCCCAGCAGCCATCCTCCAAGAGGCATCGAAAAAGCGAAGAGCGCGAGAAACACCGAATAGGGCGTGGCGGTCTGGGCGGTGGAAAACCCGAAGGTATCGATCAGGGGCTCCCGGAAAACCGACCAGGAATAGACGGTGCCGAGACTCATATTCGTGAGGATACCGATCACCACGAGGTCCCACCGCCGGTCGAAGCGCCCTTCGAGATCCTTCATAGGGGTACATTACCTATCAGAGCGGGGGAAAATGGGCAACCCTCGGTGTATAATCGGTGACTATGAAGACGATAGATCCACGCGAACTGAGTCTTGCCCCGGTACGGCAGCTCCTGGACGACTGGATGCTCCTTGCCGCGGGCGAGTTTGCCGACGGTGATGGAACGTACAACGCGATGACCGTTGCCTGGGGGTTTCTCGGCGCGATGTGGCGTCGCCCGGTGGCGATAACGCCCGTGCGTTCCACCCGCTTCACCCGGGGGTTCATGGAGCGCTACGACACGTGGACCCTCACCTCGTACCCTGAACAGTTTCGGGACGACCTCGAGATGCTGGGTACCCGGTCCGGCCGCGACGGAGACAAGATCAGCGACAGCGGATTGACCCCGATTCCGGCGTCGGTCGTCGCCGCGCCGACGTTCCGGGAGGCGATCCTCTCGATCGAGTGTCGCACGATGTACTACGACGACATCACCCCAGCCCACATGCGGGATTCCTCTCTCGACGATCTGTACAAGGACGACTACCACCGGATGTACTACGGCGAGATCCTGGCGGTACAGGTAGCTATATAAATAATCGTGTTTCGGGAAGCAGTATAACGTTATTGAGTGTAGAGGTATGTAAGACCGGAGTGCGGTGTGCACGTTCCCCGGTCTCTATCTGCCACTCAAGGAGGCTTCATCATGCCAACCCCGACCCACTGTCCCAACCCGGCCTGCACCGCCCACACAACCCCGCCTGACAACTGGTTGCGCCCCTGCGGCTTCTACGCCACCAAAGCCCACGGCTATCCCGTCGCCGGAAGCCTCGCCGAGGCGTGGAAGGCGGAGGTGGTGACCCCGCCGATCCGGTGGGTGAAGGGGCAGAAGGGACAGGACGGAGAGGAGGATCGCGACGGGACCACCGTCCGTGTCCCCCGGTACACCCTGCGGGACCTGGCCCGGGCGGCGTAAGGGTGGGATCCGGCCCGGCCCCGGAACGGCCAGGGAAGGTGCCACAGGTTTCTGTACACAGCCCCCTGGTTGGAGGTGCTCGAGTATTCCCGGCTCAGCGGGACTCGTTGCCGAAGACGCGATCACGTCGCCAATGAAACGCTGCACTGCGAGGGCGATCAGACTGTCTTCGGTCTGGTAATGGTAGTTTACCATACTGACTGCTACACCTGTGGCTCGGGCGTTCCCTTTGTGCACAGTCTCGGTTTAGAATTGGAATTATAGACGGCGTTCACGACGAGACGAACGCCTATGCGATACCTGCAGACATAGCTTCAGAGACACAACGCACATGAACACAAAAGAACACGACGACGATCATAACCACGAACGCGACACCGACTACCGCGGGCGCCACCACAACCAGGACGACCACCAGGGGCATCACCACCACGGGCACGACCCGGCGCATCCCCATAACCACGCGGTTGTCGGGGATATTCGCATCGCCCTGTGGATCAACGTTCTGTTCACGGTTATCGAACTCGTGGGGGGGCTACTGACCAACAGTGTGGCGATCATCGCCGATGCGGTCCATGATCTGGGCGATTCCGCGACTCTTGCGGTGGCGTTGGTTCTCGAAAAGGTCTCCGGCCGGCGACGGACGAAGGAACTGACCTTCGGATTCCGCCGGTTCTCCATCCTCGGTGCCCTGCTTACGGGGCTGATCCTGATCGTCGGTGCGATCACCGTCCTGATCCATACAATTCCGCGGCTGATCGAGCCGGTGGCGGTAGACACGACGGGGATGATTGTCCTCTCGGTTCTTGGTGTTGTCATGAACGCGCTCGCTGCGTTCCGCCTCTCCCGGACGGAATCGATGAACGCCCGGGCGGCGTTCCTGCACCTTTTCGAGGACGTGTTGGGGTGGATCGCGGTCCTCTTCGGGGCGCTGGCGATCCGCTTCTGGCAGATCTATCTGATCGACCCGCTCCTGGCGATCGGAATCAACATATTCATCCTCACCCGGGCGGTACCGATCCTCCTTCGGGCGCTCCGGGTATTACTTCAGTACGTCCCGAAGGATCTTTCAGTCGAGAAGGTTTCGGAAGCGATCATGGCGATCGAATCGATCGACGATGTACACGATATTCACCTGTGGACCCTCGACGGAAGTTACGTGTTAGTGAGTCTTCATGTGGTGACCGACGGGGCTACCCCGCTGGACGATCTCGAGCCGCTGAAGGCCCGGATCCGGGATGTCCTGAAGAATCTCGGGGTAAATCACGTTACGATCGAACTGGAATCACCAAATACCGGGTGTTCTGAGTGCGACCTCTGACGATCCGGACAGTATCCGCAATTGTGTTGGGAAACCGGCCGTAACCGGCGTAGCTGTAACGGAGTGGATGCTCCCTCCACGGCCTGAACAACGAACTCGTCGCTGGTGAAGGGAATAGCATCGATTTCGCAACACGAATCTATATACGGAACGGCCGACTCAGGGGATTCGCTTCGGGACACGCTCCTGTTTCTTCCGATCGTCCTCTTTTTTGCGGCTCGCCTTCTGCTTCTCTGCCTTGGCCTTGTCTTTCTTTCCGCCCTTGTCGCCCATCGTTTCGCCTCCCTTTAGTTCCCGAGGGGAATCTCCCACCAGTGTATGTCTCATTTCCGGGAATGGATAGCGAATAAGTTCGTCAAATGAGCGTCACGCCCCGGAGAGGTCACCCTCGATCTCGTCGGTGACACCACTAGGACCGACACGGAACGTCCTTGCGTCGCCTCCCGCGAAATCACTGATCACAATAGTTATTTCCCCCTGCGCCTGGATCTGCTCGAGGACTCGCGAGATGAACGCGGGAATCGAGGGGACGCTTTGATCGATCCGGGTTCCCTGGACCACAACCCGGGTCCCCATGTCGTTGTACCGCCGGATACGGATCCATCCATGCTCGGTTGCTGTCCGGATCAGTTCGTCCCGGGCGGCCCCTTCGCTGCCGGGGGTTTCCCCGTGCCGGGCGTAGATTTCGTCGATCTGGTCCTGCGTCAACCCGAAGCGTTGCGGATCGTCCAGGATCGGAGACGCGTGATCCTTCGGGACGGAAATCGATTCTTCATGTTTTATCCATAAACCCTGCAGGTCACCCATAGTATGGATTATACCATATTTCGTATTTCAAGAGAACAAATTATTGGTCTCTCAGCGTTCGAAGATTCCGTATTTGCCGATGCCTGGGGAAATGGCTACGTTCCGGGGTATGACGGACCTGGATCGAACACTGACGGTCGTTGTGACCGGTGCCTCGGGATATCTTGGAAGCTGGATCGTGAAGACCGCTCTCAATCGGGGGCATAGGGTGCGCGGAACGGTACGGGACCCGGATGATCTGCGGAAGACACAGCACCTGCGGGAGATGCCGGGGAATGAGCGCCTCGCTCTGTATCGCGCTGATCTGCTGGAATCCGGTTCGTTCGACGCTGCGGTCGACGGGGCGGATGTGGTGATCCATAGCGCCTCACCATTTATCCGGGAGAGGATAACCGATCCCGACACGGAGCTGATACGACCGGCGGTTGAAGGGACGAGAAATGTCCTCGCCGCAGTGGATCGTGCCCGGTCGGTAACGCGGGTGGTCCTCACCTCGAGCGTCGCGGCGATCGTCGGCGACGCGGCGGAAGCGCAGGCGTATCCGGACCGCCGGGTGGACGAGACGCGGTGGAATCGCACCAGCTCTCGTGAGCATGAACCGTACTCGTATTCGAAAACGATGGCGGAGCGCACCGCCTGGGAGATCGCCGACGCCCGGAACCGGTGGGGCCTGGTGACGATCAACCCCGCATTCATCGTTGGTCCCTCTCTCTCGAACCGACTGGACGGAACGTCGGTGGCGATAATGCGGCAGATCGGGGACGGGTCGTTTCGGCAGGGGGCGCCGGAGATCTATCTGGGATTCGTCGACGTCCGGGATGTCGCGGCGGCCCACGTGCTCGCCGCGGAACAGGGAGATCTGGAGGGACGATATATCCTCTCCGCCGGAATGTTCTCGTTTCCGCAGATCGCACGGATCCTCCGGGAACGGATCGGTGATGCCTATCCCTTTCCGAAGGGGCGGGTACCAAAGTGGCTGATCTGGGCGATCGGTCCCTCCGTCGGACTCACGCGGCGATACGTACGGGCGAACGTCGGGATCCACTACGAGATCGACAACACTCGCAGCCGGGAAGAACTGGGGATCGAGTACCGCGATATCCCCGGGACAGTGACGGAGCATTTCCGACAGTTGATAGAGCTGGGAGCGGTCCGGCCGATGCGGTAACGGTCCGACCGATGCGGTACGGGCGACAGGAGCGGTCCGACCGATCCGGTAGTGGCGGTGGGAATCGGATCGGGCCCTGCAGACGTGGCAGGTTCGATTGACTACCCCTCCAGGAGGTGATCTGGTAGATTCGTCGTATGGTACAGGAATTGCCCGAGGCGATACACCCCAGCGAGATCCGGTACGAGAGCGGGAACGCGGTCGAGGAGATCTTCAACAGTCTGACCCACGCGATCGGGGCGGGCCTCGCGATCGCGGGGTTTGTGGCGTTGATCATGCTTACCAACATGGACCCTGATCCGTGGAAGTACACGGCGTACTCGATCTACGGGATCAGTCAGATTCTGCTTTATCTCTCGAGCGCGCTGGTGCACAGTTTTGCGGCGCTGCCGCGGATTCGCTACTACCTCCGGATCGTGGACCAGGCGTTCGTGTATCTTCTGATCGCGGGCACGTATACGCCGGTGACGCTGACGGCGATGCGGGGGCCATGGGGCTGGACGGTATTCGGCGTTGTCTGGTCGATGGCGCTGATCGGTATCATTCTGAAGACGACGGTGTTCCGGGAGCACCATATCGTCAGTGATCTGCTGTACATCCCGATGGGGTGGGTGATGGTGATCGCGATCAAACCGATGATGCAGATGGTTCCCCCGGGGTTTATGATCTGGATGCTCGTCGGGGGGATCTCCTACACGGTAGGGGTGATCTTCTACGTGTGGCGGAAGCTCCCCTTCAACCACGTGGTGTGGCACCTCTTTGTTCTTGCCGGAAGCATCTCGTTTTTCATGGGGTACTCGGTCCACCTCGCGTATCCGGGGTGACGGCGTCTGCAGTGTCCGGAATAACGTATTTGTTACCGCAGACTCGGGTTCTCACCACGATTCGTGCGGGGAAGGTAGTTTGCCGCGCCGTTGATCGTGACCTGCGCAAGAGAGGGCCGCAATCCTTCAACAGTATTCTGGATACTGCTGCCGGTAACGATGAGCTTCCACGAAGTGCCGCGTTCAGCCCCGCTGGATCTGCAGACGCTGGACCCGAAGGCGCTCGCCCGGGCGCGCCACCGTGTCCTCCTCCGACCAGACACGGTCACCCTCCTGTATTCTGAGAGTTTCGGCGAGGCGCTCGGGTACCTCGACGTACACTTCGCTTCCATCGTCGCGCTCGAGAGTAAGGAGCTGGCCGCCGTCAACCTCCTCGACGGCGACGACGGTTCCCTCTACCGGCCCCGCCGCCTGTTCCGGCGTTCCCTCTTCCCGGGAGCCACCGGCGGAAGCACACCCGGTTGTGATAATAGCGAACACAACGGCGAGGAACGGGAACAGGACGGAACGATACGTATCGGTGCGGTTGGTCATCCCTGAAGAATACCTCGTTGCTGCGGGATATCCAACGTCTGAGCTGTTGGTCTGGAACTGAGAGGATGGGGCTCGAACTGGTGAGACGGGACCGGGACTGAGAGGATGGGGCTCGAACCGATGGGGCGGGCCCGGAACTGAGAGGACAGGCGGCGAACCGACGCGGAGCGGTGACGGAGATCCGCCACAGCGCGCTCCTGATCCTGATAGATAGGAATTGTCCGGTTCGAATCTACATGAACCCTGAAGTCCCGGATACCTCAATCGTGCCGTGACTCGTTGTATTCCCCCGCGGCGGTGACGATCAGCTCGAGAAGATCATCGTCGAGGTCACCCTGCTCCTGCCGGAGCCGTTCGATGACGTCTGCGGGTACCGCGCCGGCATCGCCGTGAAGGACCGCTGTGGCGATCCACGGTCTTCCCCGTTCGTCGCTGCCGCTGGATACGAAATGGCTGCTCCGCTTGTTGCGCTGCCATGTGAACGCCCGTTCGTCAACGGTGCGGTTGTAACAGAGCTGGAACCCCGTGAGCTCTCCCGCTGCGGACTCGTACCAGACGATAACATCGAAGTAGTCGTTGAGAAACCAGCGACGGAACCCCTCTTCAGGGCGCTGTCTGACGTTTTTGTTTTCTACCAGTGCACTCATTACCTGAAATATAGCGATCCTGCGGAGAGATAACTATCAGTGTGACGGGAACGTGCGGGGTGACGGGTGCCGGCGCCGGCCACCGAGCGGTAATGAGGTGCCGGCGCAGGCCACCGAGCGGCAATGAGGTGCGGCGCAGGCCGCCGAGCGGTGGCGAGGCACCGGCGGCCGGTTGCAAAGCGGTAGCGAGGCACCGTACCCGGCCACCAGGCCGGTATCATCGGACCGGCCGGCCGCGACCGGTTGCCGCTCCCGGAGCCGGTGACCCGCCGATAACCGGACCCGTCAGCCCTCGATCTTCTGGGCGATCATCTCGATTTCGACGAGGCAGTCCTTGGGAAGGCGCGAAACCTCGACGCAGGAGCGGGCGGGGGGATTCGCCGGGAAGTACTCGTCGTAGACGGCGTTCATCGCGGCGAAGTTGTCCATGTCGGAGATGAAGCACGTCGCTTTGATCACGTGGGCGAGGTCTGATCCGGCGGCTTCGAGAACCGCCGTGAGGTTCTCGAATACCTGCCGTGTCTGCGCTTCGATCGTCGCCTCGACGAGTGCACCTGTAGCCGGATCCAGGGGGATCTGCCCGGAGGTGTAGACCAGGTGGTCGATCACCACCGCCTGAGAATAGGGACCGACCGCAGCAGGGGCGTTGTCTGTCTGTACCGTATACCGTTCCATCAATGCACTCTCCTGTCATTATGGGTAAGGTTCCCGCCAAGGTAAGCATCGACCGCCTGTTCCGTCTCGCGCAGTTCGGTCGCGACCACTTGGATTCCCGCTTCTTCGAGGGCGTGTCGAGCCCCCATGCCCATTCCGCCGACGATGATGACATCGACATCGCTGATCCGGGATATCATTCCCGCGTGGCGGTCGGCTGCGTGTTGGTGAAAGCCGTGGCCGTGGTGGTGCCCGTGGTCGCCCTCGCCGTGGCCGTGGTGGTG
>JBKHFT010000032.1:0-25445 GCA_046540055.1 Alkalispirochaeta sp. | reverse complement strand
ACAACACGATTCTGTGTACGAGACTCAGCGCGCCAGTCGTTCCGCCCGAAGCTGGTACCCCGCTGCGGTCGGTCCGTGGTTTGCGATTCCCCGTTGAGCCCGCTCTATCCCCGCGAGGTATTCCGGGTTTCCCGGCATCGCCGCGAGAGCGACGTGATAGCACTGGAGCGCTTCGCTCGGTTCCCCCGCCTGCAACCAGGCGTCTCCCATCATCCCCTGGATCCACGCTTCCCGGTCACGTTCGTAGGCGTTCTGATAGCAGAACAGCGCCTTTCGGACGTGGTCAAGTTCCTGAAAGAGTTGACCCAGTCTGATCCACGCGCGGATCCGGTCTCCGTTGTCTACGGCGCGGTTGATCGCGCGGCGAAGCGCTGCTGCACCGCGAAACGGTTCCCCCCGGGCGATATACTCCTCCGCCCGGGGTAACCACGCGCTGCCGGTGTACCGCGTCGGGTCGGCAAGAAACGTGTCGTCTCCACGACGCGCATCGGCGGGGTCGTCGAACAGATCGAGCTGCTCTCCGGCATCGGCGTCGTAGACGACGTAGGCGAACACGTCTCGAGGGGTGCGTTCAACGATGTGAAACCCCGCAGGGGTGTCGTCAACGATCTCGGTGTAGTAGTACCGGATTCCGAGCCACGGCAAGGCAGCGCGGATCTCCTCCGCGGCGGGGTGGTGCAGGAGCTGTACATCCGTATCCGAAAGAAAATCGCGATCCCTGTATCCTCCGCGGTACCAGCTCCGCCGGGCGCCGGGGATCGTCGGAAGAAGCGGCTTTATCCACCACCAGAAGGGGCCGAAGTGGCGATACTCGTTGCGTTTCGCCGCGATCCGCGGTGCAAAATCGTGAAGAGCGTCTGCCACCTCCTCCTGCCGCTCCCGGGGCGTCGAATTCTGAAGCAGTCTGGTGATCTCATCTGTCCGGTAATACAAAGCTGCTGTTCCTCTTCCCTGTGTATCGGTTTCCCTGTGTATCTGCTTCCCTGTGTATCGGCGGGGAGACGCGAATAATCAACGCCCCGACTTCTGGATCGTGGTGATCAGATCACGCAGCGATTCCCGGGGACCGTCGGGGAGTTCCGACGCATACTCGTCCAGAACGAGGCTGAGGCCACGGTACTCGCGGTCCGTTACCATCACCGTACCCGAATCGAGACTGCCGGCGACGAGATCAACGAAGGCGGCGGCGATCTCCTGGGCACCGTCCATGTTGAACTGATCGATCAGGCGGCGGTAAATCTTTGCTCCTGTCTCGGGAAGAGCGATGTAGCGTCCGAAGGTTTCTGCACTTTCCGCGGAGAGCGCCTCGAGGTGGCGTGTCGTTCGGTCCCTCAGTTCTTTTAAAAAGGCGTCACGGGGTGTCATGTCACCGAGGATACCGCGGTGGAGATTCGTTGTCACCGGGGGTGGAACTACGCTTTGAATCTTTTTTCGAAGGACAGTATCCTCTCCGGCAGTGAAGAAGAGAAGTGACGACGCGAGAACGGCTCCTCCGAAGAAGCAGCGCGTCTCGTCGAGAGAGGCGGCGGAGCGGTACCTTCCCCGGGCAGATGCGGTAGCGATCGCTTCTGCGCGTATCGGCGCCGCCGACCAACACGATCCGTTCCGATCGTTTCTCGGCGATCTTCTCCTCCTCGATTCCTCGGCGACAGCTACCGTCACCGGGACCGATCTGGCCCTCACGTATAGCGACGGGATCTCCCGATGGTTGACGGATCCGCGGATCGTATATGAGTTCCTCGTCGGGGGAATCACCGGTGGTCCCGATTCTCTCGGCGCACCCCGACGCCGGCCCGTTGAGGTGGCCCGGACGACCACCGCCGAGATCCGCGCCGATGCGGAGGCGGGACGATTATGGGTATGCCGCATCGAGTGGCGGGAGCCCGCCGTCGTGCCCCGGGCGGCCGACGGGGACGCGGGAGTTGACGGGGAGGGAGGGATCCGACGACGAGCCGACGGGGACGGAGGAATCCGACGGGTGGGGTGGCTCGTCAGGGAGACGCTCCCCGGTGCAGACGGCGCTCCGGCGAAATCCCTCGCCAGGGGGTTGCAGCGCCTGAAAAGCGGTGTAGAAGCGATGGGGCTGGAAGGATGTCGTGTAGGGATCGCGCGACAACGGGAATCGAGCGTCGACCGCGCCGGAGCGCTCCTGCGGATCGGTACCGACGAGTGGGAAGCGTTCTGGCCCGTTGACGGTGTACACCGACTCGCCCGCGCACTGGCGGCACCGTCGATCAACGATGGTGGCAGGGACGAACCTCTCCGGGCGGAACAAACACCGACGAATCCCGTCGGCGGAAACAACGGGGACGGTGGAGACGCCGACGGGGTGACGGCCACCGCGGCCCTCGCGATCCTCGCCGCCGAGATTCGCGCGAACGGCGTTATTGCTCTTGCGTACCACGTTCCCCGAACCCCCGAAGAGCGATTGAGTGTACATGCGATTCGGACGATCGCCGCGCTGATCGACGCCGGCGGCGGTGTCGTGGAGCGCTTCGTGGACTCGGTCTACCGATCGGGACGCCGATTCCGGGCGTTTACCGTGCTCTACCGGTTCAGCGGCACGTCGTGGCAACGCCGATTCGATCGCGCCCTCGGAGAGCGCCGCCGCGCGCAGCTTCCGCCGGGACCGATCCCGATACGTTCGGAGTTCGCCCATCCCCTTGCACCGGGAGAAGTGTGGCGAACCGTTGCCTCTGCGGTGGAGGAACTCGTCGGGGAATACGCCCGGAACGCGCGGCGCCGCGGCATGGCACTCGACGCACGATCGATGTCGATCCTCTCGAGATGGTATCTCCATCCGCGAAGCGACGCGATGCGCCGCGTGTGGGAACGGTCTCGAAAGGACACCACGGTGACCGATCGGCTCGAGAACGGGCGGCTGTCGATCCTTCGAGACCTCGCACGAGGGATACCGCGACGGGTGCTGGTCGATGCGGCGACGGGACGGGACGAGCGGACGAAACGGCGCCTCTCGATTGTCTTCTCCCGCAGGGGGCGACGTCTCTTTCTCGAGGATGTCGACGCCCGGGAGGCGGCGATCGCCCGCAACGAGGTGACCGACTGGGAACAGATCCTCGCCGCCCACAGACGTCTTCACGCTCTTGCCCAACGTCTTTTGGAATAGAGCGGTCTATGCGTTAGACTTACCGGTATGTCCGGCATGAATCGCGCGATCTTTGCCGGTCGGTGGTACAGCGATGACCCTCGGCGCCTCGCCGCTGATCTCGAGGGATACCGCACACAGGCCGCAGAGATCTCCAGTCGTGACCTCTCGAGTCGCATCACTCCCGAACGCAATACTCCCGATCGGATCGCTGCCGATCGTGTACCTCGCGATCATGCTTTGGTACACGGCGCGGTTCTTCCTCACGCGGGACTGGCGTACTCCGGAAGGGGTATCGCCCACGCGTTCACCGGCGGAGTCCTTGACCTCGATTCGATCCGGCGGGTTCTTATCCTCTCCCCGAGTCACTACGTTCCCCTGCGACCGACGACACTCCTCGTGGAGACCTTTGACACTCACGAAACACCCTTCGGTTCCCTGGTCGGAGAACCCTCGTTTGCGCTACGGTTGGCGAAGGAGATCGGCGACGAAGCCCGGATCGCCAATGAAGTGATAGAGATGGAACACGGGACGGAGATGTTTCTTCCGTTTCTGAAGCGGTACACCCCTGATGCTGCGGTATCTCTCGTCCTCGTCCCCGAGATCTCCGGGGAGGATCGTCTCGACCGGTGGAGCGACGCGATCCGAAGCAGCGTTGCCGATGAGGACACGCTGCTTGTCATGAGCAGCGATTTCACCCACTACGGTCCCCGCTTCGATTACACTCCCTTCGGCACTCCGGATCGACGGAAGAACGCCGATACGATCGCCGCCGATGTCGCCGAGGACGATCGCCGTGTCGCGGAATGGATCGCAACACACGACACCGCAGCGCTCCGGGCGCGAATGGCTCGACCGATCACCGTCTGCGGACGGTTTCCGATCGTTCTGGGCCTTGAGGTGCTGTACCGTGGCGTGACGCGGCGCCGTCCCGGGCGGGTCGTCGACTATTACACCTCACGGGAGATCGGAGGGGGCGACGATAGTAGTTTTGTCTGTTACGGGTCGATCCTGTTCCCCGATCAGCCCGAACGGTCGAGAAAGGCGTGACAGGTCCAGTATGATGAATACGATGATCGATAAAGATCTTGCAGACTCTATTCTCGAATACGCCCGTGGCGTTCTTGAGGCCGTGGTGACGGGACACCCGCTACCGCAGGTCCCCGATCGGCTTGCGGCGTCCGGACTGCTGCAGGAACGGATGGGAGCGTTCTCGACGCTGAAAATGCGGGGAGAGCTTCGGGGGTGTATCGGTGCCTTTGCGGGCAGGTCTCCCCTCGGTGAGGTCCTGCCGAGAGTCGTGCGGGAATCCGCCCTCGAAGACCGGCGATTCCCTCCTGTTCGCGCCGCCGAGCTCGACAGGATAGAACAGTCGATTTCCCTCCTGTTTCCGGCGGTACCCGTCTCGTCGTACCGCGAGATCGTCCTCGGCCGGGATGGAGTGATCATTACCGATGGCGTTCGGCGGGCGGTGTTTCTGCCGGAAGTCGCCCCGGAACAGGGATGGAACGTGGAAACGATGCTGACGATGCTCTGCCGGAAAGCGGGTCTGTCCGACCAATCGTGGATGAATGAGTCGGCTCGCCTCGAAGTATTCCTGACGATTCACCTCTCCCGTACCGCATCCGGGGACGTCGCAATCGAGGGCGCCTTATGACCCTCGCGACGGGGAACGCCGGACAGTCACCACGACGCATCGCCTGCGACTTCTGTGAGCATCGCTGCAACCTCAAAGAGGGACAACGGGGAATATGCTGGATCAGAAAGCGCGTCGGGGACCGTATCGTTACCACCAACTACGGTGAGCACGTCTCTCTCTCGGTTGACCCGATCGAGAAGAAGCCGCTCTACCATGTGCTGCCGGGATCCCACGCGCTCTCCAGCGCCCTTGCAGGTTGCAACTTCCGGTGCACCTTCTGTCAGAACTGTACGATCTCCCAGCCGGACCTGTACCGGAATCTCGATACCCGATATATCGGCCCCGAAGATCTTGGACAACGGCTGGTCGAAGGGAGGTACCCCGTCGCGGCGTTCACCTACAGCGAACCGACGGTGTGGCAGGACTATATGATCGACGCCGCGACGGCGGTACGCGCCGCCGGTGGGATCTCGGTGATGATCACCAACGGCTTCTTTACCGACGAGGCTCTCGAGCGATTCCTCCCGGTGATCGATGCGTTCAATATCGACCTGAAGGGGGATGACCGGTTCTATCGGTCCCTGTGTGGCGGTCGGGTGGAGCCGATTCGTCGCAATATCCGGACCCTCGCGATGGGCGGGACGCACACGCGGCAATCACCGGTCCTCGAGGTAACCACGATGCTGATGGAGGGGGAACACACCGAGACGGGCGTACGGGAGATCGCAGCGTTTCTCGCCGACGCGGGAGTCAAGGTATGGCACCTCAGCGCATTTCGACCTGCCTACAAGATGATGGATCACGCCCCGACGCGACCGTCGTTTCTCGACGAGATGTACCGCATCGTATCGGAGGAGTATCCGATACCCCACGTCTACGCCTACAGCAGTCGACACGCCGCCTACCAGCAGACCTTTTGTCCCGCCTGCGGCGAACTGTGCATCGACCGGCAGGGCTTCGAAGCGGCGGCGAATCATCTGGTCGACGGTCGCTGTCCCGGGTGCGGTGCTTCTCTGTACGGGCGTTTCCGATGAGTTCGCGGAACCCGGGGGTTACGGCAACTCCCGTTCGAGGATCTTTGCCGCGTTTTTTACGGAACTCCGCAACCATCGGTTGAGGATGCGCAGACGGTGCTCCCGGGGCAGCCGCCAGGAGTGCCCTTCCTGCCGGAGTCGATCTCCGAGGCGGTTGAGACAGACCGCCGCCGATACCGAGATGTTCAGGCTCTCTACGAACCCTCGCATCGGGATGCGAAGGTACTCATCGGCGGAGTGCAGCATCGTTTCCGAGAGTCCCTCCTTCTCGGCGCCGAAAAAGAGAGCGATCGGACCGTCCCCGAGGGGGAGGGTGTCGGGGTCGACATCGTCACGATGGGGGGTAGTGGCGACGATCCGGTACCCGGCGGCGCGAAGCGCGCCGATCGCTTCCAGGGTACCCTCCCCGGAGGGCGTCGTACCCGTGGTGGTGGGACTTGCCGAGGGGGCGAACTGTTCGGAGACCCCTTCCGGGGAGATGGGCGTCGTCGAGGGCGCCGTTGAAAACCCGGAGGCGCGATACCGGTAGAGACTCAACCACTGGGCGGTGCCGAGCTCGACGCCGGGGTTCACCTGATACCGGTTGCGGTTCTCGATGATGTGTACGTCCTGCACACCGAAGGCGTCGCAGGAGCGCAGCACCGCGCTTGCGTTGTGGGGCTGGTAGATATCTTCAACGGCTACCGAGATATACCGGCTGCGCTGATCCAGGACGTGCTGCATCCGTTCCCATCGGCGGTCCGAGACGAACCGTCGAAGCACCTCCTCCTCCGCGGCGAGGCGTTCGTCGCTCTTGTCGGTGGCATAGGGGTCTTTCATTGCGTTCAGCAGGGTATACCGCCCGACGGCGGCGGACAAGGCCCGGTGGACACGGAGCCTCGACAGGCGGTACAACCGATGGCGATGAAGAAAGAGCTCTCCCGACTGCCGATTACCGCTGTAGACTCTCGTGGCCGCGGACGGGGTACCGCCGTCGCCGGGGATGATACGGAGCGCGCGGTCTATGTGACCGGTGCCTACCCCGGTGATGTCGTGGACCTCAAGGTACGACGGCAGAAGGGGGCGTGGCACGGAGAGATAACCTCCTTCCACCCGGGTACCGGTCCCCGGAGGCGACCGCCGTTCTGCGCGCATTTTGCCGACTGTGGAGGATGTACGATTCAGGATATCGGGTATCTCGACCAGCTTGCTTTCAAGGAAGCGATCGTTACCGCCGCGTTCACTGAAGCGGGGTTCCCGGAGCTATCGGATGCAATCGATCGGTATCCGATCCTTCCGGCTCCCGCGGAACGGCGGTACCGGAACAAGCTGGAGTTCTCTTTCGGCGCCCACCGGTGGCTCTCGGAGGCGGAGATCGCCGAAGCGGAGACGATTACCGATCGCCGGGGACTCGGGTTTCACGCCCATGGCCGCTTCGACCGGGTGATCGATCTCACCGAGTGTCATCTGCAACCGGAACCCTCCGAGTCGATCCGAAGTTTTCTCCGGGAGTACTCCCTTCGGGAGGGCCTCTCGTTCTACGATGCCCGGGAGCACCACGGTCTCATGCGCCTGTTGATCATCCGGACATCCCTCTCCGGGGAGACGATGGTGATCGTGATGTTCGGCGAAGACGATCCCGATGAGATCGGTCGGGTGATGACCGCCGTGAGCGATCGATTTCCCGAGATTACCTCCCTGAACTACGTGGTGAACACCTCCCGAAACGACGCGCTTGCTCCCCACCCGGTGCATCGTGTCCGGGGCGCCGAGTGGATCACCGAACAGTGCGGTCCCAACACGCTGCGGATCCGTCCGAAAGCGTTCTACCAGACCAATCCCGCACAGGCGGTGAATCTGTATCAGCGGGCGGTGGATCTCGCGGCCCTCCGGGGGAACGAGGTGGTCTACGATCTGTACTGCGGGATCGGGAGCATCGCTCTCTTCGTCGCGCCGTCGGTGCGCCACGTCGTCGGGATCGAACTGGTGGAGGACGCGATCGTCGCCGCCCGGGAAAACGCGAGGGTCAACGAGATCCGGAACGTCACGTTCCGTGCCGGCGCCGTCGAGGATGTGCTCCCGGATGCGATCGCGGAGCACGGCCCTCCGGATCTCGTCTTTCTTGATCCGCCACGGGTGGGGCTTCACCCGAACGCGCGGCGGACCCTCCGGGAGCTCGCGCCGGAACGGATCGTGTACGTCAGCTGCAACCCCCGGACGCAGGCGGCGGATATCGCCGATCTCGGTGATCTGTACGAGATCGCCGCGATGCAACCGGTAGACATGTTTCCCCAGACGCGGCACGTGGAGAGTATCGTGCTCCTTAGACGGCGATGAGAGGTCCCGGAACCGGCGGGATGCCTCGTTGACAGGGCACGGACACCTCCTTACTCTCATACCATGAATCTCAAGAAAACGCTCTCACCGGCGGTCATGTTCCCCCGTATCGACGCTTCCACGAAAGAGGACGCGATTCGGGATATGGTGACCCGCCTGGCTGCCGTGCACGGCATCGACGAGGTCGAACCGCTGCTGACGGCGGTGCTGGAGCGAGAACAGAAAGATAGCACCGGACTGGAGCGGGGGATCGCCGTTCCTCACGGAAAAACGGATGCGGTGAACCGCCTGCTTGCGGGGATCGGTCGCCTGGCGGAGCCGATCGAATACGGGACACGTGACGGTTCACCGGTGCGCCTGCTGGTGATGACCGTCTCTCCCCTTGCCCGGACCGGTCCGCACCTGCAGTTCATCGGGGAGGTGGTTCGCCTTCTCAGAGACGAGAACCAGCGAAATGCACTGATCGAAGCGACCGACGCGGTGGCGATGTACGGGGTAATGATCCGGTGACCCACGCCGTTACCGTTCTGATCCTGCAGCTCGCGGTTCTTCTGATCGCCGCGATGACGGTAGGGCATCTGTTCGAGCATCTGCTGCGGCTGCCACGGGTTCTCGGGGAGCTGACGGCGGGAATGATCGTCGGTCCCTTCGCCCTCGGTCGGATCGAGTTGCCGGGAATGCACCAGGTGTTGTTCCCTTTCGAGACGGGAAACGCCCTGCCGGTGAGCATCGAGCTCTACGGGATCGCGGTACTCGCGTCGGTGATCCTCCTGTTCATCTCCGGTCTGGAGACCGATCTCCCGACGTTTCTGAAATTCTCCGGGGTCGGCAGTGCCATCGGAATCGGTGGCGTGATCGTCGCATTTATCCTCGGCGATCTTTCGGCGGTCCTGTTTCTCCCGAACATCGACGGGTTTTTCGATCCCCAGGCGCTCTTTCTCGGAACCCTCTCGACGGCGACCTCCGTCGGGATCACCGCGCGGATCCTGTCGGAACGCAGGAAGATGTCGAGCCCCGAAGGGGTAACGATCCTGGCCGCGGCGGTTCTGGACGACGTGATAGGTATCGTGCTCCTCGCGGTTGTTGTGGCTCTCGCGCGGGTTCACCAGGGGAGCGTCGACTGGGGACAGGTGGGGCGCATCGCCGCCAAGGCGTTCGGTTTCTGGCTCGGGAGTACCGCTCTCGGGATTCTCCTCGCTCCCCGACTGGTCAAAGGACTCAAACGGTTCGGATCCCTCGAAGTAATCGCCGGTATCAGCCTTGGCCTTGCCCTCTTGCTGGCGGGACTGGCGGAGACCGTCGGTCTGGCGATGATCATCGGAGCCTACGTGATGGGTCTGTCCCTCAGCCGGACGGACGTGGCCGACCAGGTGCGGGAACGGCTCCAGGGACTCTACGCTTACCTGGTACCGATTTTTTTCTCCGTGATGGGGTTGATGGTCGATTTTCGAGCGGTCGCGCCGGTCGTCCTGTTCGGTCTGGTCTTCTCTGCGATGGCGATCGCCGGGAAGCTGATCGGGTGTGGCATCCCCGCGTTGCTCCTCGGGTTCAACCGGAAGGGGGCGTTCCGTATCGGCGCCGGAATGCTCCCCCGCGGTGAGGTGACGCTGATCGTCGCCGGCATCGGTCTGTCCGCCGGAGCGATCGGTCCCGACCTCTTCGGGGTGGCGGTGATGACGCTTCTTGTGAGCAGCGTTATCGCACCACCGGTATTGATCGGAAGCTTCCGCGGCGGTCCGGGGTATCGCAAGATCGAAGAGAGCGGCGAAAGCGACGCGACCAGGCAGGTGCACCTCGAGCTCCCGTCGGTATACACCGCCGACTTCCTCCGGGAACGGATCATCGAAGCGTTTCGGAACGAGGGGTTCTTCGTCTCCCGGGTTGACATCAACTCGCGGATCTACCGGATCCGGCAGGACGAGATCCACATAACGATGGTACAGCGTGAGGGGCAGATCACCCTCTCCACCCCCGCTGCCAACGAACAGCTTGTCAGACTGCTGCTCCTGGAGGAGCTGGTGGAACTGAAGGAGTTGATAGGAAGCCTCGAAAGGATGGGTAGCAGCACCCGTTCGATCGGGGACGATCTGGTGGGAGGGTTGTTCGGAGAGTAGGCGTGATGCGTCACGATGTAACACGGTATAACCCTGGTGCCGATGAGTTCCTGGGTATTCGGTCCCTCGTTGACCCGGGGAACCTGATCGGTCGTTATCGGGCACGGACCGGCCCGGTTGGTATCGCTCTCGGAGGCGGCGGCGCCCGGGGCATCGCTCACGTCGGTGTCCTCGAAGCACTGGAGGAGTATCCGGCGATTCGTCCGACCCTCTTCGCCGGGACATCCGCCGGAAGCGCTATCGCCGTTCTCGCGGCGGCGGGGCTTTCCGTCGAGGAGATACGGGAGTTCTCCATTGAGCTCGACTGGTTCAAGCACGTGATCCCCGTCCGGGAAGCGATCGATATCAGGAATATCAACCTTGCAGGACTCTTTCCCAACACGCGGCTGGCGGAGGTGATCAACGAGCGGATCGACCATCGCAGTTTCGACGAGCTGCCCTATGACGTGGCCGTGACCGCCACGGATATCGAAAATCGGCGCCGGGTGATCATAACCTCTCACCGGGTGGCACGGAGCATCTCGCGTCGCGAGCTGGAACGGTTTCTCCCCCCTAAAAAGGGGAATCTCCCCGGTGCGGAGACACTGGTTCTCTCCGACGTCGAGGACGTTGGACTCGCGGTCCGTGCCAGTTGCGCCGTTCCCGGTTTCTTTCGTCCTGTACCGATACACACGATGCAGCTTGTCGACGGTGGACTCGTCGATCAGACCCCCGTCGACGTGGTACGCGCGATGGGTGCGAGTTTCTCGATCGGTGTAAGCCTCGCCCTCTCGTTCATGCCGCAGCGCCTCGAGCGCGCGCGCCACGCCTTCAGCGGGACCGTGGGAATGCTCGGGATCCAGCAGTTGCGAAAAAGCCTCGAACTGGCGGATATCGGCTTTCAGGTGTCCGGTATCGACGAGCGGAGCCCGGTGAAGCCGCATCAGACCGATCTGATCGATATCGGTCGAAATGACATACACGCCCAGATCGCGGCTTACTTCGGACGAAGCCGTCGGCGCCTCAGACGAGCTCCACGGGGACGCTGAAAAACGGTATGTTTTCGGGGGGAGTATAACGATGAACAGACAGACGATTATCCTCGGCGGAGGATGTTTCTGGTGCGTCGAAGCGGTCTACCGCCGGATCGACGGAGTAGTAGAGCTCGAGTCGGGGTATGCGGGAGGTACAACGGAGCATCCGACGTACCACCAGGTGTGTACCGGAGAGACGGGTCACGCCGAGGTTGTACGGATCACCTTCGACGCCGATGTGATCACCCTCCGGGAGATCATCGACTTCTTCTGGAAAGCCCACGA
Source organism: Alkalispirochaeta sp. (assembly GCA_046540055.1). Classification (GTDB taxonomy): domain Bacteria; phylum Spirochaetota; class Spirochaetia; order DSM-27196; family Alkalispirochaetaceae; genus Alkalispirochaeta. The sequence goes on along the minus strand of JBKHFT010000032.1, from coordinate 13,938 downwards.
CCCGACAACCCTCAACCGTCAGGGTGCGGACATCGGCACCCAGTACCGGTCGATCATTCTCTACACGTCGGAGGAGCAGAGACGGGTGGCCGAAGAGAGCCGCGATGAGGCGCAGCGGTCGTTTGCCGATCCGATCGTGACCACGATCGAACAGGCGAAGCACTTTTACCCCGCCGAGGAGTATCACCAGAAGTACTATGAGGAGAACCCCCGGCAGGGATACTGCCGTGCGGTGATCGAACCGAAGCTGCGCAAGTTGGGATTCGACGGACATGTCTTCTCCTCGTGACGATGGAGCGGCTCAGTACGGGCACAACCTCTTTTTTCAGAACGAGCTGTCTCCTGAAGAGCTGCGGACCCGCCCCGTCCCCCGTCCCGAGGACGCGACGGACCTGCGGGGACACTTCTTCCGGGACACCACCGCGATCGTGCACTCCTATCCGTTCCGACGGATGAAACACAAGACGCAGGTCTTCTTCGCTCCCCGGAACGATCATATCTGTACCCGGATCGAACATGTGATGCACGTATCGACGATCGCCGCAACGATCTCGAGAGCCCTCAACCTTGATCCGGACCTGGCGTGGGCGATCGGTATGGGACACGATCTGGGGCACACCCCCTTTGGGCACCTCGGTGAGACGATACTCGCCCGTCTCCGCGGTCTCGACGGATTTCGTCACGAGATCTACAGCCTTCGTGTCGTCGACCATCTTACCAACCACGGACGAGGCCTGAATCTGACCTACGCGGTTCGTGACGGTATCATCAACCACTGCGGGGAGAAGTTTGAGCAATATCTCGAGCCGGATCACGCGGTGAAGGATCTGTCCGCGATCACCCGTCGCGATCATCTGCCCAGCACCTGGGAAGGTGTGGCGGTGCGGATGTCCGACAAGATCGCGTATCTCGGGCGGGATCTCGAAGACGCGATGCAGCTGGGCCTCGTCGCCCGGGAGGATATCCCCGCGACGGGGCGCCGCGTTCTGGGTGACAGCAACTCCCGGATCATCGACACTCTCGTCATCGACCTGATCCGGGAATCCCTTCGGACGGGACGGATCGGGTTCTCCGACGAGGTGTACGAGGCGTACCTGGAAGTGAAGAATTTCAACTACGAGCGGATCTACAACAGTCCCGCCCTGGCGAGTTACCACCAGTACTTCGAGCGGATTCTGGATACTCTCTACGGGTACCTTTCGGAGATCTTCGAACGCTACGGTACCGACCAGAACGCCTACGACACGGAGCGAAACAAACTGGCCGCCCGCTTCGGAGACTACGTCGTCAAGATGCGCTCCTTCTACGAACGAGAATCCGGGAGTCCCTCACAGATCGTATTCGACTATATCGCCGGAATGACCGATGATTTCGCGATCGACAGCGTCCAGGAAATCATGATTCCGAGTCAGTTTTCGGTTCAGTTCGACAAGCTCGAACTCGGCCTGGGCGGCGACCGGTGACGGTGCCTGCGACGGTCCCTCTTCTCTCGGACAGTCATCTCCACAGCACCGCGATGGCGGATCGCGGCATCGATCCCCGGAGCGTACTCGGAACGCTTCGGGAGGAGACCGGGGGGATCTTTCTCGATGTTGCGATCACTCCGGAAGACCCGCCCCGGCAGCGGGAACTGACCGGCGGAGTCGCCGGCGTCTACTACTCCGTCGGCCTTCATCCGGGGTCCACGGGACGCGACGACTGGGAGGCCGCGATGGCGGCGGTCGAAACCGAGCTCGGCGGCACGATCCATTCTCAAGGCGGCGCAGGCCGGAACCACACCGAGGGAACCGGCGTCGGTGCGGAGGCTGTTCCGGAGCCCCGGGTGTACCACGCCGTCGGCGAAACCGGTCTCGACTGGTACCGGATGTACGCGCCCCGGGAGCGGCAGCTCGAGCTCTTTTACCGCCATCTCGAACTTGCCGACGCGGCGGGCCTGCCGGTGATCGTCCACAATCGGTCGGCCGACGAGGACTGTCTTGCCGGGATCAATGCGGTTGCTCCCCGCGCCGGAGGGGTGATGCACTGCTTCAGCAGCGGCCCGGAATGGGTGGGCCCCTTTCTCGACGCGGGGATGTACATCAGTTTTGCGGGAAACGTCACGTTCAGGAATGCCGGAGCGCTCCGGGATGCGTTACGGAACGTTCCTGACGACCGCCTGCTCCTCGAGACGGACGCGCCGTTCCTGGCGCCGCACCCGGTGCGGGGGAAACCGAACGATCCGCGGTTGCTCCCGTACACCCTCGAGGTGGCCGCGCAGGTCAGGGACATCGCGCCGGAACATCTTGCGCGGAGCGTATACAACAACCTGCAACGGCTGCTCCGGTTGGAAGGGTAGTCACCGATTCTATACCAGGGGAACGAACTGGAACGCCTCGTGCCGGGTGGTCTCGATCCCCGTCTGCGTTCTGTGCACACAGGTCATCACCGAGTATCCCTTCTCCGACACCGGCATAACGAGACGCCCGTCGACAGCGAGCTGATCCACCAGCTGCGGTGGGACTTCCGACGCTTCGGCGTTGACGATGATCGCATCGAAGGGAGCCCGCTGCGGGTAGCCGTTCTTTCCGTCACCGTGGTGGACGAGGAGCTCATTCATCCCGACACGGGCCAGGTTCTCCCTGGCGATCGTGACGAGGGACTCCCGGACCTCGACAGTTGTGACACGTTCGGCGGCACCGACGATATACGCGAGGAGGGCAGCGCTGTACCCGGAACCGGACCCGACGTCCAGAACAAGATCGCCCGGCCCGACTTCGGCAAGATGAAACATGTAGGCGATCGTAAAGGGCTGGCTGATCGTCTGACCATCGCCGATCGAGAGAGGGCGGTCTTCCCACGCGTGTGGGCGTTCTTCGTCGGGGACAAAACAGTCCCGCGGGACGTACCGGAACGCATCGAGTATCACCCCCCGAGGGATCCCCTTTTTGTGTAATCCGTCGACGAGACACTCTCCTGTCCGGCACCGGTTTAATTCCACCACGGTAGTATAACGCTCCTGCAATAGTTTAGAAAACAAAGTTTCGTTACCTATAATAATATTTCACGACTGCGCCGTCAACTGCAGCGCTTACCAGATCTGTGGGGTAAAAATGGCGTAAGAATTTGAGAAAAATCAGTTATAGACGAGTATTAGTTTTGTACAGCCATAAAAAATTGACCATGGAATATTTACTGTCCATAAGTTTGGCGCCGCGTCAGTGGTGATATCCACGATCGGCGGCTTCCCTCCCGGCGAATACCGAGTACGCTCGTTCGTCGTACGGATAATCCCAGCATCCCCGGCGTGCAACGTGGTGCCCCCCGAATCCCTCCTTGAAGCGGAGCAGTCCGTGCATCGGATGTCCCTCCCGACGATCCGGTGGTACTCCGAACATATCGTACCGCTCCGCACCGAGACGACGGGCGGTACGCATCGCCTGCCACTGCAGGAGGTATGTGGGCATTGCCGAGCGACCGACCGACGCAGAAGCGCCGTAGAGATAGATCGCGTAGGGACCGCTCACGGCGAGTACCATCCCCGCAACCACCCGGTCTTCCTGTTCAGCGAGGATAAGACGGATGTTGTGTCGTTTTCGGGGTGTCCCGGGTAACACGCCGGCGGTCCGTGCCTGTCGGGCGGCTTCAAAGAGCTTCGTAAAGTGGTGCTTGTGGTGGACGCACTTCCCGTGACGCGCCATCGTCTCGGTATACAGGGAATACCACTCATCCAGGCGACGGGGAGAAGCGGGAAAGACCCGAACTCCCCGGCGGTCGGCGAGCCCGACGTTGTAGCGCGTTTTCGCTTTCATTCCGGCGAGAATCGCCTGATCGTCCCGGTTGATATCGACCACCAGTGTGTGAACCGGCCGGATGTCCGTCGGGGCTTTTCGCAGTCGGTGGTAGGTGGAGCCGAAGTTCATCTCCAGCTCACGGGTAGCGATGGAGGGCCCCGGGGTTTCGTCCTCTTCCCAGGGACTTGTCCAGGGCAGGTCATAGCGGATGAAGATACACGTCCTCGGGAGGAAGGGGCGTAACTCTTCGGAGAGCCCTTCGATGTACGTTCCCGCACGTAGTTCCGGCGGAGGTTCCGGGCCCCACGGAACCGATGCGTACATCGGGACCCCGTCCAGCGAGTGGACCAGAACGAGAAGCGTCCCGGAATCGGGGGTCTCGAAGGCGAGAGCGGTGGTGTCCGCCCCTCGTTTCGCGATCCCCCAGATCCGGCTCTGCATCAGGTTGTCCGGAGTGTAGATATGGTTGAGCGGGATCTGACTAAGTACAGACATACCAAAGAATTATCCATATCTCGGCGTTTGGTGTCCACCTGCATCCGCCACCGTATGGATCGTATTGACTGAAACCGCAAATAGTGACCAAATACGCTATATTTTGTCATAGGGGGTGCAGCAAATGCGCACACGAATAGCCCCGCTGGTTGACGACGACGAACCTCCCGGTGCCCGCGGGGCACGCTCTTCCGAGGTTTCGTCTCCGTGGCTCCGGTCACGTGTATCCCTCCAACATGAACCGTTGAATCTCGAATGGTACGACTGGCGGCGACAGCTTCGTCATCGCCTGCGTTCGGTCGAAGAGATCTCGCGGTTTATCGAGCTGACCCCGGATGAGACGGAAGCGCTCAGCGCCGAAGGCGGAACCGTGCCGGTGGCGATCACCCCGTACTACCTGCGGTTGATCGCTTCTCTCGGCCCGGGGCATCCCTTGCGGAAGACGATGATTCCCTCTACGAGGGAGTTCATACTCTCTCCGGGGGAGGCGGTCGATCCGCTTCACGAAGAGACGGACAGCCCCGTTCCCGGGCTTGTGCACCGGTATCCCGATCGGGCACTTCTCCTTCTGACCGATTCGTGTGCCGCGTACTGTCGATACTGCACGCGGTCCCGCCGCGTCGGCGATTCCGCCGCAACGACCGGTACTGGTTCAACTACCGGTGACGGAATAACTACCGGCACCGGCGAGGCGTGTCCTGTCGGCGCTGCATGCGACGGCGGTCCCGCCGGTGGTGCCCGATGGCGGGGGGCCGTCGAGTATATCCGCGAAACCGCGGCGATCCGGGACGTAATTATCTCCGGAGGAGATCCTCTGACCCTTCCCGACGACGCGCTGGAAGAAGTGCTCGCGGCGCTCCGGCAGATTCCCCATGTCGAGATTATCCGTATCGGAACGAAGGTGCCTGCGGTCCTGCCGATGCGGATCACCCCCAACCTTGTGCGGATGCTCAGACGGTACCATCCGTTGTACATCAGTATCCACGCGACCCACCCCGACGAGCTGACCCCTGAAATGGAGCGGGCGTGTACCCGGCTTGCCGACGGTGGTATCCCCCTCGGCAGTCAGACGGTGCTGCTCCGGGGTGTCAACGACGATGTGGCAACGATCCGTGCCCTGATGCAGGGACTGTTACGGATACGAGTGCGCCCGTACTACTTGTACCAGTGTGATCCGATTCCGGGGTCCGCCCACTTCCGCACATCCGTCGAGAAGGGACTTGAGATCATCGCCGGTCTTCGGGGGTTCACCTCGGGGTACGCGATCCCGACCTATGTGATCGATGCGCCCGGCGGCGGCGGAAAGATACCCCTTATGCCGGACCCGGTCGTTCCCGGAGGAGCACCGGGGGAGCTTCGCCTTCGAAACTACGCCGGCAGCATCTATAGCTACCCCGCGACGGAGGAGCCGTTGTGAAGATCGCGGTCATTGCGAATCTCCGTTCCAACGCCCCGGAGCTTCCCGGGGCGGACGGAACGATATGGGACGACCTGGATTCCCGAGAGACCGTCGATGCGATCATCACCGCCCTTGAACGGAACGGCCACGAAGCGAGCTTTCTCGAAGGGCGCATCGACGAGCCGTACCATCTGGTCCATCGTCTGATCGAATTCGGACCCGAGCTGTGCTTCAATATCGCCGAGGGCCACTTCGGTCCCGGCCGGGAGGCCCACGTTCCGGGAATCCTCGAGATGCTGCGGATTCCCTACACCGGTAGCGGTGTGACCACCCTCGCCCTCGCCCTCGACAAAGCGATGACGAAACGCATTCTTCATTACCACGAACTGCCGACCCCGGAGTTTCAGGTCTTTGGTGCCCGGGATGAGGAGATTAACGACGACCTTCTCGAAGGTGACGCGCTCCGGTTCCCCCTCTTCGTCAAACCGAGCCGGGAAGGTACGGGAATCGGCGTATCCGGCTCCGGCATCGTCTTCTCCGTTGGAGAACTCCGGGAACGGGTAGGGGAGATGCTGGCAAGATTCCGCCAGCCGATCCTGGCGGAGCGGTATATCCCCGGTCGGGAACTGACGGTGGGAATTCTCGGAAATCTCCCACCGACGGCTCCACGACGGTTGAACGACCGGACCGCCCCGACGGTGTTGCCCCGGGAACTGCAGATTCTCCCGGTTCTCGAGATCGACCTCGACCGCTACACCCACCATGACGAGGGAGCGGTATACTCGAACCGGATCAAGACGGAACTCGTCCATGAGTTCTACTGGACGTGTCCCGCAGCGATCCCGACGGATCTCGAAGATCGCCTGGGGCGCCTCGCCGCCGCGGTGTTTCGGGTGATCGGGTGCCACGACGTCGCTCGTGTCGACTTCCGGCTGGACGAAACCGGTACCCCCTGGATACTCGAAGTGAACCCGCTTCCGGGGCTTAATCCCGAGTACAGCGACCTGGTGATCGAGGCTGCGGCGGCAAAGATACCGTACCACGACCTGATCGGTGGCATCGTCGCGACCGCGATGGATCGGATCGACCGGGAGCGGACGAAGCAGTACGCTCGATGAGTATCCGGGATCGTCATCGCCCGTCCTTCGGGTTCGTCGCGACTCGTTTTTCCGGTACCGACGGTGTCTCCCTCGACCCGGAGAAGCGGACCGAGGTCTTTCGACGCACGGGGTGCGACGTGTACTTCTGTGCCGGCGAACTCGATACCGATCCCGGGAATACTATTCCCTGACCCCCGGGAGTCCTGCAAGGGCCATCGCGATCTCGTGCTCCGGGTACTCGTAGGCGTGCAGTTTATCCGCCATGAAATCGATGTAGCTCTGCATATCGAAGTAACCGTGACCGCAGAGGTTGAAGAGGATCGTCCGGGAGACACCCTCCTCTTTCGCCCGAAGCGCCTCTTTGATCGCTCCCACCACCGCATGGTTCGCCTCCGGAGCGGGAATGATCCCCTCTGCCTGGGCAAACTGGATACCTGCGGTAAAGGTCTCCACCTGATCGTAGTTGGTCGCCTCGATCACACCGGTGTGGTGGAGGTGGCTCACCAGGGGCGACATCCCGTGGTACCGCAGTCCTCCGGCGTGGATCGACGGCGGGATGAAGGTGCTGCCCAGGGTATGCATCTTCAGGAGCGGGGTGAGGTGGGCGGTATCCCCGTAATCGTAGGCGAAGGCACCTTTCGTAAGGGACGGACACGCCGCGGGCTCTACCGCCACGACTCTGACATCCTGTTCGCCCCTGATCTTCCGGCCGATGAAGGGGAAGGAGATTCCCGCGAAGTTGCTGCCGCCGCCGGTAGCGCCGACGATCACATCCGGATAGTCTCCGGTCATCTCCATCTGTTCGATCGCTTCGATCCCGATCACCGACTGGTGCACCATCACATGGTTCAGGACGCTGCCGAGGGCGTAGTGGGCGCCGGGGTCTGCCACCGCTTTCTCCACCGCCTCGGAGATCGCGATACCCAGGGACCCGGGAGAGTCGGGGTGCTCTGCGAGGATCGCGCGTCCTGCCTCGGTCCGGTCGCTGGGACTCGGGATCACCGTCGCACCGAAGGTCTCCATCATCCCCCGCCGGTACGGTTTGAGGTCGTAACTCGCCCGGACCATGTACACTTCCACCTCGACGCCGAGCATCGATCCAGCCATCGCAAGGGAGCTGCCCCATTGTCCCGCCCCTGTCTCGGTGGTGAGGCGGGTGATTCCCTCCTGCTTGTTGTAGAACACCTGAGGGACCGCGGTGTTCGGTTTATGCGAACCGGTGGGGCTGATACCCTCGTACTTGTAATAGATCTTCGCGGGGGTATCGAGGGCTTTTTCGAGGCGGCGTGCGCGATACAACGGAGTGGGACGCCACTGCCGGTAGATCTCGCGAACCTCTTCGGGGATCTCGATCTCCCGTTCGGTGCTGACCTCCTGCATGATCAACGCCATCGGGAAGAGGGGTGCCAGGTCGTCCGGGCCGAGGGGTTGATGGGTGCCCGGGTGCCGGGCGGGAGCTGCTCCTTCCGGAAGGTCCGCCTGTATGTTGTACCAACTCTGAGGTACCCGATCCTCGGGGAGTAAAAACTTCACCGTACTCATCAACTCTCCTCCTTGTGCTGTACCGGCCCCGTTCAGGGTGTATCTCGCCGGAAATGAATGAATATGCGGTGTCAATGTAACAATATACGGATGCCGATGTAAACGGGGCGCTGGTCGGCGGTCTCATCCACCGGCAGCCTCATCCACCGGCAGCGAGAGATCCGGCGCTGATCGGGACCGTCCGGTGCTTCACCCGCGGATCAGCGGAAAGGTGATCGACCCGCACGCAACGGTCCCTCCCCCCGGGAGGGAACGATTCTCGAACCGGACCGTTCCGGCGTGCTGTTCGGCGAGCCCCCGGACGACGGTCATCCCGAACCCGAGGGCATGTTCGTCGATATCGTCAGGGTATCCCCGGCCGTCATCACATACAGAGACGCAGAACGTATCCTCGTTTCTCTCAAGGGTGACCGAGATCGTACCCGTGTCGTCGGGGCCAAAGGCGTGCTTCAGCGCGTTGGTGATCAGTTCGTTGACGGATATGCCGACGGTCAGCGAAAGGGGAACAGAGACATCCAGGTCGACAAGGTCGAGGTGTATAGTGATTCTTGGAGGTACGGTGCCGGCCGAGAGGTTTTCCGCAATCGACTCAATCAGCGCCCGTACCGAGACCGACCCCGTCTTGCCCGTCATGTGGAGGGAATCGTATACCCCGGTAACGACTCTGATTCGTTCGCTCGCCTCGGCGAGGACCGTTTTGGCGTCCACGTTCCGAACCTGTGATGCCTGGAGAGACAGAAGGGAGGAGACAAAGTTCAGATCGTTTTTAACCCGGTGGTGAAGCTCCCGAAGGAGAAGCTCCCGCTCATCGAGGAGACGTCTGATCTGTTCCACAGCGGCGCGTTCCTCGGTAATGTCCCTTCCCGTCGACTGAAACCCCTGGTAGGTCCCGGAGGCGTCGAAGATCGGGGCACTGTTCCACACGTAGATACGTTCCCCCTCGGAGGTACGTACCCGGTTTACCAGGCCCCGGACCGGTTCACCGGTGCGCTTCATTTGCTCCGCCGCCGCGAGCGTTTCCGCAACGTCTTCGGGTCTGACGTAATCGATATAGTAGGCACCGTCACCGCCGTGTTCTCCGTCCTGCGGAATATTCCAGACGCTACGGGCAGTTTTGTTCAGGTACACCCATTCGCCGTCGGCGTCGTGGCGTACGATGATGTCACCGGTCAGGTCGGCGATCGAGCGGTAAAGGTCCCGGGAACGGAGGAGTTCCCGATGCTCCTGAAACAGTTCCAGAGCCATCCGGATCACCTCGAGAAGGATCAGGGTACCACTGGTCTTGAGGACGTACCCGTATCGTGTGATCGCATGTATTTCCCGGATCGTTTCGGGATCGTCGTGGGAGGTGAGAAAGACGATCGGCAGATCGTGGTCGGCAAGGATTATCCGCGCCGCCTCGGCGCCGGAGATCCCGTGTCCGAGCTTGATATCCATAATAATCAGATCGAACGATTCAGAGGCGACCGCCTCGACGGCGGCCTCACCGGTGTAGACGCAGGTGACGGAGTATCCGGCGCGGGAAAGAGTCTCTTTCTCCTCAAGGGCGATGATCGCTTCGTCTTCTACCAGTAACAGCTTTGCCATTCTCGTCTTCGTTCGCGACGGTATAACTGTAACACGGAGAACCCGGGTAGGGAACACATCGAAGACACGCGAGGGCATAGCGGCGTGTACGGCGCCGCCTGGCGAGAGAAGCGATTGACGCTGGTGATACCTTGTATTACGATTTCACCGTATGTCGTATAAAGACGAGGTGATCACCTTCAAAGTCGACGGCGCCCTTGCGGAGCAACTCCGGTTGATCCCCAATCGGTCGGAGTTTATCCGGCAGGCGGTCCAGCAGGCGCTGAAGTACGAGTGTCCCCTGTGTCATGGTACCGGTACGCTCACCGCAAATCAGATGAAGCACTGGGAGGCCTTCACCCGGCACCACCACGTGGAAACCTGCGATGTCTGCGGGGAGAGTTTTCTTGCCTGCGACGATCACCCCGAGGAGCATCGGGACGGGGATGTGGCGGCGTCTGACGACGGCAGCAACCACGGGGTCGACCACACCGCGGACCACGGAGCGCACGGCCACTGAAGGTCCGTCCAATGAGGGGGCGTCGAATGTTACCGATAACTCCGGATCGATCGTATCGTCCAGGTGACGACAAACAGAGCCGACAGGGCGAGGACGATCGACGAACCGGACGGTACGTTCCAGTAGTAGGACCCGTAGAATCCAACGACGGTTGCAACCACCGAAAAGACGATCGACCACGCCATGATCCGGCCCATCCGGCGGGAGACCATTGATGCTGCAGCGCCGGGCGTCACGAGGAGCGCCAGAACCAGCACCACCCCGACCGTCTGGATCGCAACGACCGTCGTCAACGCCAGGAGCATCAGCAGTCCGTACCGCAGAAGATCCGGTGACAGGCCGATTGCGACCGCATGGGAAGGATCGAAGGATGTGACCAGCAGCTCTTTGAAGGAGATTCCTACCAGAACGATCACGATCGCAACGACGACCCCCATGATTACCAGGTCCGTTGTACCGACGCCGAGGATATTACCGAAGAGGATATGACTCAGATCCTGGTAGCTCACCATACGACTCAAGAGAAAGATCCCCAACGCAAAGAACCCCGCAAAGATAACCCCGATCGCGGTGTCCTCTTTCAGGTGCCCTCCCCGGGAAAAGAGACCGATCCCCGCAACGGCGATTACCGCCGCCCCGAGAGCCCCGAAAAAGAGGCTGATCCCCAGGGCGTATGCGACGACGATACCCGGCAGGATCGAGTGGGCGAGAGCGTCACCCACGAACGCCATGCCCCGCCACACGACGAAAGGGCTGAGAGTCGCGCACGCAACGGCAGCCAGAACGCCTGCGATCAGTCCGCGGATCACGAATGAGTAGGCGAGGGGTTCGAAGAACAGTTCAACCATGGCGGGCTATCCGTTCCGGAGCGGCTGCTCCGCTGTAGTCCTTGTGGAATTCGAAGCCGTACGCCCGTGCGATCGTCTCCGGCGTCAGTACCTGATCGACGGGACCGTCTGCGATCACCCGGCGATCAAGGAAGACGGCGCGATTGAAATGGACGGTGAGGATTCCGAGGTCGTGGGTGCTGACGATCGCAGTCTTCCCCGCGGCGGTGAGTCGTTCGAGAGTGTGGAAGATCAGCTCCTGGGTGGTGATGTCGACGTGGTTCAGCGGCTCGTCCATGAGCATCAGATCCGCGTCGTGGGCAAGGGAACGGGCAAGCATCACCCGTTGCTGCTGCCCTCCTGAAAGCTCACCCACCTGACGGTCCGCAAGGTGGGAGATCTCCATCATCGTCAGGGCTTCTTCGACGCGGTCGCGATCCTCCGTCGAAGGACGGGTAAACCACCCGAGATGGACGTATCGGCCCATCGTCACCACCTGGCGGACCGTCACCGGAAACCGCCAGTCCACGGTGGAACGCTGAGGGACGATGGAGACCCGGTGGAGACACTGGTGGGCGGGGTTTCCGTATACCACGATCTCCCCCCGGGTGTGCTCCTCGAGTCCGAGGATCAGTTTCAGCAGCGTCGACTTCCCCGCACCGTTCGGACCGACCAGTGCAACTCGCTGTCCCCGAGGCACCGTCAGGTCGACGTTCTCGAGAACCGGGTGTTCTCCCCCGGGATAGGTGAAAGAGAGCCCCGTGACGGTAAGGGCCGGTACGTTCGGTACCGCCGGGATGTGGCAGGATCCCCCGTACCGGAGCCCTCTGAGATTCATTGCGAGAGTCCTTCCGCGATCTGCTCCAGATTGTACCGCAAGAACGCGATGTATGTGTCTCCCCGGGAGCCCCGGGGAGCGAGGGAGCCGGTCAGGAGCGTTCTGATCGTGACGGGCGAACCGGTCTCCTCCGCTACCGCGTTCGCCAGGTTCCGCAGGCCGTCTCCGGCGGTTCCCCCGATAAATATCGTCGAAACACCTTCGTCGCGGATCACCTCCACGAGTTCCGCGATCTGCCGCGCCGAGGGTTCCGCCTGATCGGTGACGGCGGGGATCACCGACCCGATCACCGTCAAGTCGTACTCATCGGCGAGGTACCCGAGAGCGGCGTGGTCGACGACCAGCTTGCGCCGTTCCCGGGGGATCTCCGACAGGCGCCGGCGATACTCGTCGTCCAGTTCCTCCAGGGATTCCCGATATCGGGCCGCCCGGGCCGCGTACCCTTCGGCGTTGGCCGGGTCCGCCGCGGCGAGGACCGCTTCGATGTTGTCGACCCAGACGATCGCGTTTGTCGGGTCAAACCATACGTGGGGGTCGATTTCGCCGTGGTCGTGGTCGTCGGGATGGTCGTCCTCGGCGTGGTCTTCGTTGTGACCCGCGCTATCGTGTGCGGGCTCCTCGTCGTGATCGTCGCCGTGGGAATGGCCGCCCGCACGATGAGAGCCATTACCATGGGGCCCGATCCCCGATGATGCTGAAACCACCGGCCCCCGAGCGGTTGCGTTCACGATGGAGAGGAGATTCTCCTCGAGGTCGAAGCCGTTGGTGAAAACGATGTCGGCAGTCTCGATCGATGCGATCGCCCGGGGGGTCGGCTCATAGGCGTGAGGATTCTGCCCTACCGGAATCAGGACGGTGAGGTCGATCGCGTCGCCACCCACCTCGGCGACAACATCTCCGAGGATGCTGGTGGTCGCAACGACGGCAAGCTTTTCACCCTCCTCGAGAGGGATCGTCGCGATCTCCGGAATCGCTTCCGGAGCGGTCGCCTCTTGCGAAGCAGGGGGCGAACCCGGATCGGACTCTCCCGTTCCGGCAGCAAAGGAGGCAGATGCGACGGTAAAAAGGGCTATCACGATAATAACTCGTTTCATGGAGTAAAGGTAATACAAAGTAACACTCCCGTCAATCACCGATTTCCGCACCGATTTCCGCAATCTCGTCGAACGAGTCCGAATCCGGTATCGCCGGACCGTCGTGGACCGGTTCGATACTCCAACGGTGAGACTGTCACGAGACGGACGAAGACCGGCGTTTCGGTTTCAGCCGGGCGATGTAGTAATGCTCGTTCCGGTACGTCTGTCGGAGGAGCGACTCCGACTCGAGGAGCTCTTCGACGACGCGCCAGTCGGCGCCGCGGGTTTCGAGGGTGCGCCGCAAGTCGTCCTCCCTGATCGGGTGGACCGACGTGATCGCGAGAATGCTCTCTGCGACCTCTCCCGTGACGATGAACGCGCCCTCCTCGTGGGTGACGTTCAGCTCCACCGGGATTCCCTCCTCGGAGAAGATGCGATAGATCGCGGTGACCGTCTCTTCGTCCGGGGGTTGTACCCACGATTCCGCCGGCGGTCGCGTCGGAACCGAAAGGTAGGCTACGTCCGGGGCGATCGAAGCGATCCGCTTCGCGAGGTGGTACGGCACCTCCCCGGCGGTATTCAGTGCGTCGACGAGCATCGTTTCCGTCGTGCAGGTCCCGGAGAACTCACGGGCGAACGCTTCGAAGCGGTCCAGAAGAGGAGCCGGTGCGAGGGCCCGGGCGGGGCGATCGATCTTTCGCCGGAGCTGTTCCTCCGGGGCATCCACCTTGAGCGAGACCCAGTCAGCGAGATGGAGTGCATCCCATACGTCGGACTCGCTGATGAGGCTGCCGTTGGTGATCAC